>WAOB01000022.1 GCA_015521505.1 Nanobdellati archaeon
CAGATGTGTATAAGAGACAGTTTCTTTGCTTTTGAATCCAATAGTTTTTTAATTTGAGTTAGTTTCTGAGGGGAAACTTTTATCGTTTTTTCTAAAACATGTTCTATTTCTTCTTTAAGTTTTTTCATCTCTCTGATATGTTCTTCTACACTTTCTCTATTCTCCTCTCTTTTGCTTTTTTTCAAATACTCTATTTCATATTGTAAAAGATTCATCGCTTTTTCATATCTTTTTAAAACATAATCAAATTTTGCTATACTTTTGTTAAATTCGTCATGTTTTAATTCTATAATTTTTTTGGCAAGTTCATCTAGTTTCTTTTTTATGTTGTCTATTTCCTGACTATATGAATCATACTTTTCCATTTTATTTGAAAGTTCTTCATATCTTTGTTCAATCAGTTTTGCAAGTTTCTCATTTATTTTCGCATTTTCTCTATACGATTTTGTTATTTCTTTTATGTCTTTTAATGCCCTTTCAACATCTGCATTTATTTTTGTTACGCTATCTTTAACTTTAACCAGATCTTGGTTTTTTGCATATTCTTCACGAATAATAAGCAATTCCTTATCGATGTTAGATATTCTTTTCTCTATATCTTCATATTTGTCTTTAAATTGTAAGGCGAACTCATTAAGTTCTGGTATCTCTTCTAAAGCCTTTTTAACAAAATCCACAATTTTTTTAATTTCCTCATACTTCTCTGCTAATTCATCAACCTTTTCTATTGTATCCATAATTTCAAGATGTTCAACATATTTTAGATCTTCTAGGTTCCTCAATTTCTCTCTGATATCTTCAGAATTCTTAAGTAGTGCTTTAAGTGCTTTTTCATCTTTGATTTTACCTATAAGAGACCTAACAATTTCAATTTCTTTTTCTATATAGCTTAATCTCCTTTCAAAATCTAATTCCATTATTTTTGTCCTAGATTCAACTTCCCTAACTATCTCTTTTATATCCTTTCTATCTTCGAAAATATCTTTATCCTCTATATCGTTTCCTTTCAGTATTTTTATTCCCATAACCCTCAATCTATATATGGTTACATATCAATATATAATTTATGCTACCTCCAACATTAAGTCGTGCATTAGAAAAAGGAGCAAAACTAATAGAAGGTAGTGTTTTGGTTATAACACATAAAGATGCTGACGGGATGTTGTCTTACTCTTTATTAAATCATTTAGATAACGTAAACTGTATGTTTTTATCACAATTAACAGATAATGTATTGGAAAACATACCTATGGATTTTGATAGTTATGTTTTTGTAGATTTAGGAAACGGTTTTGAAAAAAAGATATATGAAACATTTAGTTCAAAGAAGGTAATAATTTTAGAACATCATAATCCGGATATTAGAGAGGTTTTTGTTTCAAGTAAGCATCTCAATATAAACTCATATTTGTTTGGTATAAACGGAAACAATGAGGTGTCTTCTGCTGGATTGAGTTACTTATTTGTTAAGAAAAAACACCCTTTTACATTTACTAAATATTTTTATATTCCTGTTGCAGGAGCATATGGAGATATGCAAGCAAAGGAAGGATTTATAGGACTTAATGCAATATTTCTAAACAATGCTCTTATAAGAAATGAGATCTATATTGAAAAGACTTTATCGCTTCCGGGAGTTAATTTAAAACCGCTTCATAAATCATTAAAATTATTTTTTGAGAGTATTGGCATTGAAGTGGATACTTCATATATATTGAACACTCTTTCCTCAATAGGCATCACTCCATATAAAATCCATAATATGAAGCGAGTCCCCATCAAGGTAAAAGATCTAACTGAAGATGAGAAAATAAAATTGGCAACTCATTTAGCTATCTTTTTGAAAGACATGGACATAGAAGAAGAATTTCTCTTTAGAAACAATTATGTTATCAAAGATAAATATCTGATAGAAGAGTTTGTAACTCTCGTAAATGCTTGTGTCAAATTAGGAAAAATCAAGGATGGATTAGAATTGATAATTGAGATGAAAGACAAATATGAACTTTATGAGAAATATATACGATTTATAGGTAATGCATTTAATAAGGCGTATCGAACAATGAAAGACAATGCTAGTGATGTTCTTATGTATGTTTTCGATAAATCAGAGTTAAAGGAAGATTCTCTGACAGGAACTGTAGCAACAATGTTGAATTCAAAACTTGAATCTGAAGTGATTATTGTAGGTTATGATACAGGAGAGGATATTAAATTTTCGATTAGATCGAAATCAATTGATGTGGGTATGTTAACAAGAACATTTTGTTCAAAACATAAGAATTGTTATGGTAATGGACATACCAATGCAGCTGGAGGAATAATGCCTAAAACAACTTTTTATATATTTGTGGAATATGTTAAAAAGAAGATCTCTTCTCAGGGGAAGTAGTTTGTTTGTGATGATATACGAGACAATACAAGATTAATCTAAGCAATATTTTTTATGTGAATTAAAAGCAAAAGCGCCGGGGGAGGGATTCGAACCCTCGCTCCCAAAAGGGAAGTGGATCTCGAGTCCACCGCCATACCAGGCTAGGCGACCCCGGCACGTAATCTAAATATGATTATCCTAAATAACGCGTGCTTAGCAATATTTAAAATTCTTTATTTGGTTGATCTGGCCACCGATGAATTTGTGTCTCTTGAGTGTCTTACTAACGCATTGATATTTAAATTTTAATAGGTTTATATCCTAACATGGTGTTTGATTTTAAAGATATCATTGAGATAATGGAAAAATTAGAAGGCATTTCTTCAAAAATAGAAAAAACTCAAATCCTCATTAATATTCTTAAGAACACACCAAAAGAAAATCTTGAATATGTTCTTCTTTTCTTAATGGGAAATATCTATCCAGAACATGTTGAAAAAGAACTAGGTATAAGTCAAAATCTTTTGATGAAAGCAATGTCAAAAGCGTATGGACACGGGATAGAGGAGATAGAGAGGATGTGGAAAGAGAAAGGAGATTTAGGCAGGATCGCAGAAGAGTTATGTGAAAAAAGAAAGCAAACGGCTTTGTTATTTTCCTCTCTTACTTTAAGAGAAATTTTTAATGTTCTTAGACAGGCAGCAGATATGGAAGGCGAAGGGAGCATAGATAAGAAGATGTCTTTGATTTCTGGTTTGCTCATTAAAGCAAAACCTAAGGAATCAAAATATCTTGTCAGGTTTATCTTAGGCGATATGAGAATTGGTGTTGCAGAAGGACTTGTTAGAGATGCTATTATAGGAGCATATTTTTCACAATTTTATTGGATTGATATATTTACTTCACAACAGAGTATTACTGAGGAAATAATATTAAGATATTGGAAGAATAAAGTATTTTTAATATCAAAAGAAGCAGAACTCTCACATCCTTTGTTTGTTCTGATAAAGAAGATTGCTAAGGAAGTTAAAGAGATACCCGAGAGAGAAATAGAAAGAATTAGTAGTTTTCATTATTCTAAATTGAAGGCAGATATTGTGATAACCTCTTCTTCAGAGTTAGGTAGTAGACTGAGACAATCTTATGTGGAGTTAGTTGATGAAGCATATGCATTGATTAATGACATATCTCAAATAGCCTTGATTGCTTATGAAGATGGAGAAGAAGGGTTGAGAGAGGTTAAACCAGTAATTTTTAGACCTATAAAAGTTATGCTTGCTCAAAAAGTCAACACAATTATTGAAGCATTCAATGTTGTTGGCAAACCAGCAGCATTTGAGTATAAGTTTGATGGGTTTAGGGCGCAGATTCATAAGAATAAAGACAAAGTTGTCATTTTCACTAGAAGATTGGAGAATGTTACAAAACAATTTCCTGATATTGTCTCCTATATTAAAGAGCATATTAATGCTGAAAACTGCATAATTGAGGGAGAAATAATAGGTTATAACAAGCAAACTAAAGAATGGTTACCATTTCAAAAACTTTCTCAAAGGATAAAGAGAAAATATTATATTGAGAAAATCAAAGAGGAAATTCCTGCAATGATTCACTTATTTGATGTTGTTTATGTTGATGATGAACTTGTTATTAAGAAGCCATTTAAAGACAGAAGAAGGATTTTAGAGCATATTGTTAGAGAAGAAGACTTCAAAGTTATGTTAGCAAAGCAAATCATAACTGAAGATGTTAAAGAGGCAGAAAGATTTTATAAAGAGTCATTAACTAAAGGCAATGAAGGAATTATGGCTAAAAACCTTAATGCTCCTTACAAACCAGGTTTGAGAGTGGGAAATATGCTTAAAATCAAACCAACTCTAGAGACATTGGATTTAGTTATTGTGGGGGCAGAATGGGGAGAAGGAAAGAGAGCAGGATATTTGAGTTCTTATGAGTTAGCATGTTATGATCCCGATACAGGAGAGTTTTTAACAATAGGAAAATTAGGAACAGGGATAAAGGAAAAATCTGAAGAAGGCACAAGTTTTGAGGAGTTAACGGAGATACTCAAACCACACATCATTAAAGAAGAAGGAAAGCACGTTGTTATTGAACCTCGTTTAGTTGTGGAAGTAACTTATGAAGAAATACAAAAATCACCTCACTATACTTCAGGTTTTGCTTTAAGGTTTCCAAGACTTGTTAGAGTGAGAGATGACAAATCACCAGAAGAGGCAGATACTTTGGAAAGAGTATATCAGATTTATGAGATGCAAAGAGGTAGAGGTATAAGAGGATAATTACTTCAATACCGTTCCAGTTTCCATGTACCAAAGATACAGATCAAGTTCACCTAAAGAGAGGTCAATCGTTTTACTCATTCCTTCAAGAGTTTTTTCTATCTCTAAGTACTTGTTTTTAGTTAATGTTTTTGGCCTTTCTATAATTCTATATCTTTCTAAAAGATCGATTATATGGTAATCTATAATTGCAACATCGAAAAACCCAACATTTCTTAGGAAATGGCTCCCTTCTTTATATCCTATACCTTTAATGTTCTTAACTACCCACTCTCTTGCACTTTTTCCAGAGCTGAACTTTTTGAGAATATCCTTTATATTTTTTGAATATTTTCTTGCCTCCACAATGTATTGTGCTCTTGCTTTTGGAAATCTATGTCCCAATCTGGATAACTCTTCTTCAAGCTTTTGTTGAGAATAAGTTAAAAACCCTTCATTGATTTCTTTTTGCATAATTATGCTTTTATATGCATTAAAGTTTGCTGTTAATAAACAAAAGCAAAGTTCTTTAAAAACACTTTCGTTGGTTTTAAAATTTTCCTTAAACTCCTTTTTTCTTTCTTCCACAATATCTCTTATCTTGGGTATGGTTGCTTTTAGATCATAAATTAATTTACTCTCACTCATGTGCAACACTTTTCAAGAAATTAAGAACTTGCTCTGCATGTCCTTTGGCTTTTACATTCTTCCAAGATTTTATTATGTTAAAGTTTTTATCTATTATAAAGGTGCTTCTTACTGTGCCTTCTATTTCTTTACCATACAATTTCTTTTTGCCCCATACTCCATACAGCTTAATGGCTTCTTTATCTGGATCAGATAACAATATCACTTCCAAGTTATGCTTAGCTATGAACTTTTTATGGCTTTCACAAATATCAGCAGATACACCCACTACAACTGTTTTTAGACTCTTAAACTTCTCTAATAAGCGAGTAAATTCGATCGCTTCTGTGGTGCATCCAGGTGTGTTATCTTTGGGATAGAAGTAAAGCACCACATACTCATTATCTTTTACTAAATCTTTTAAACAAACCTCATTTTCAAAAGCATCTTTTAAGCAAAAATCTTTTGCTTTCTCCATAATTTCACCTTATCCAATATTGGCCAAGACAATCAAAACTCCAAATATCCATGCTAATGTGTTAAAAAAGAAGTATTTCCTTAGATTGGAAATCTCCTTATCTTTGTTTTTAGTATGAAGTTTAGCTTTCACTATAAAATATCCTATAAACAACAATAAAAGAAAAGCAACGAATACAAGTTTGATCTCTATGCTGAATACTTTACTTATTTCCCACTCAATTATTCCAATAGCGACTCCGAGAAAGGAAGAAGTATAGGTAGACAAATCCTCTCTTTCTAATATTTTTTCCATAGTGTTTATTTAAGAAGTAATTTTAAAATGTTTTACATCTTATGTTCAAGATGTTCAAGTGCTCTTTTTAATAGAATCACGACCTCCTCATCAATCTCATTGTTTATGTTAATATTGAATGTTTTTGCTATCTCATATGCCTTTTCTAAGGATCTTTTCTGCAGATTATCTTTTATTGCATTACGAATTATGTTCTCTTTTGGGTTTGCATTTAGGAATTCTAACACACGCTTTATATGTTCTGGTTTAGAATCATCTATAAATAGATACCTTTTGTGTATATTTTCAATAAATTCTTCAGTTGGTTTTGAATCTATATTTATGTGCTTATGAAGTTCTTCTACTTCCCTCGATTTACTCCTCTCTATAAGCCTTCGTATATTTTTTGAATAGTTGTATGGATTATAGGTATGCCTGTTATTCCTTCAATATATTTTTTCTACATTGTTGCTCCATTCCTCTACAACACAAAGCCCATAATATAAATCTTGGACTTTTTCTTCTTCTAAATCTATTTTTATGTTTAAGGTATTGCAACCCGATAGATATCTTTTAGTTTGTAACTATTTTTGACATTAGCATTCATATGAAGTAGTAATTCTTCAATCATTTCTTCTATATCTTCCAGAACCTCCTTATCAGGCATCACTTTTGTTTTTTCATATATGTTAGCAATATATGGTATGGTTTGAAGGTAAACTTGTTTAACATACTATATTTTATTTGCTCTCTCGATGGATTCGCTTATTTTCCTCTTATATGTTTCTTTTACTTCTTTATCTTTAATTACAACTTCATTCCCCGTTAGGTCTTTAATTATGCTTTTGTACTTTTCAAACCAAGAATATTCTGTACCTTTTTCTAACAAATACGGCCCAACCTCTTTAACCACACCATCACTAATAGAGATGTTTGTTATTTCCATCCATGTATGTAATTCCTCTAACTAGAAGCTAGGACGGATTTTTAGAATATTTTTATATAATTCTTGAACTTCTTCATAGTCTATTTTTGGACGTATTTTTGTTATCTCATACAATTTTCCTGCCTCTATATAATTATTTTCGTTTAACAGAAAATCATATAAATCATTTAATTTTTTTCCTGTTAAATTTTATGGGATTCTTTGTTATCTTTGAATTATTCCAAGAGCTTCTGCTGTAGTATAGAGGGAAATGCTTCTCTACAATCTAGAATGCGATTTATATAGATA
>WAOB01000023.1 GCA_015521505.1 Nanobdellati archaeon
TATAGATGAGATAGAAAAAAGAGAGATAAGATCTCTAATTAAAGCATCAGATTTGTTAAGATGTAAAAATCTTCTTGTTATAACGTGGGATTATGAAGCAGTAGAGGAAATTAAAGGTAAAACAATAAGGTTTGTGCCTTTGTGGAAGTGGTTAATTAATACTCAATAAGGAAATAATACATAAATTGTCCTTATAACAAAGAAAATTTTTTAAAAATTGTCCTTATAGTTTATATATGTTAAGGAGAGACAATATTATAGATTATTTAAAGGAATATGAAGAAGCAAAATTTGAGATAATGGAAAGAGAGTTAAAAGTTCCTTTAGATCAAGATTTAATAGTTTCAATCATAGGACCTAGAAGGGCAGGGAAAACATATTACTTGCTATCCTTAAAAAATAAAACATCCGAAGCATTATACCTCAACTTTGAGGATTCAAGATTGATAAACATCTCATACACGGATATAAAAGAAATAATACGAATTTTTATAGAAATATATGGCAAAAAACCAAAATATTTGTTCTTAGATGAAATACAAAACATAAAAAATTGGGAAATTATAGTAAGGGAGCTTTATGACTTAAAGAAATATAAGATCTTTATAACAGGATCCACATCAAAATTGTTAAGTAAGGAAATTGCAACCCAATTAAGAGGTAGAACACTAACATACATGCTTTTACCATTTAGTTTTAGAGAATTTCTAAAAGCAAAAGGAATAGAAATAGATAAATATTTATCAAAGGACGAAGAAGCACGAATAAGAAATCACTTGATGGAGTATCTTGAATATGGAGGGTTCCCAGATGTCGTAAAATCAAATGAAAAAATAAAGATATTAAAGGAATACGAAGATTTAATACTATTTAGAGATTTTATAGAAAGACATAACATAAAAAACATCTCTTTAGCAAGAGCATTGCATGGCTTTGTCTTGCAAAACTTTGCATCAGAAATCTCTATAAGAAGGATTTATGAAAGAGTATCTCAAATAAAAGCATCAAAAGACACCGTATATAAATACATTTCAAATTTAGAAGATACAATGTATTTTTTCTTTTTAAAGAAGTTCTCTTTTAAACCTAATGTGAGAGAGTCATGGCCTAAAAAAATATATTTGTGTGATACAGGATTGGTAAAAACAATAAAATTCTCACCAGAACATGGGAAGTTAATGGAAAATGCAGTTTTCATAGAGCTATTAAGAAATAAAAATAAAAATCCTCTTATTGATGTGTTCTATTTTAAAGACATAAGTTTTGAGATAGATTTTGTAATAAAAGAAGGTGTTGAGATAAAGCAATTGATTCAAGTATGTTATGAGATTTATGATGAAGAAACTAAAAAAAGAGAAGTTAAGGCACTAATAAAAGGAAGTGAAAAACTAAGATGTAAAAATCTTCTTGTTATAACATGGGATTATGAAGCAGTAGAGGAAATTAAAGGTAAAACAATAAGGTTTGTGCCTTTGTGGAAGTGGTTGTCAACTATCAATAAACACTTTTAAAAATTTTCTGATTATTTATCTTTATGTGGTGATCATATGGGTAGAAAAGTCCTCATATCGTATAAAATCATGCCAGAAAGTGTAGAAACAGACCTTAGCATATTGGAAGAAAAGATAAAAGGAAACCTTGAGGGTGTTGAGATTAAAGATATAAAACAAGAACCTATAGCTTTTGGATTGAAAGCGTTAAAAGTTTTAGTAATGGTTGAAGATAAGGCAGGAATCTCTGATGAGATTGAAAAAAAACTTTCTGAGTTAGATGATGTGGAATCTGTAGAAACTGAAAGCATAACATTAATCTAAAATAGAGTCTTTTGTTTTTCTCTATTCTTTATTCTCTCTATAGTGTACCATCTCTCTCTAACCTCTCTAGGGAATTTCTTATGTTCCTTATAGTATCTCTCTATAAATTCAACAGATCTTATATCTGAACTGTAACCACTCCCAATATCTCCGTATTTTTCTTTATATATCTTTCTAATCTTTTCCATCTCACTTTCCCTATAATACTTTGCAACAATACTTGCAGCACCTACAACCAGATACTTAGAATCTGCTTTATGTTCCACAATAAAATCTATCGAAGGAAATTTACTTTTAAACATTTCTTCCAATTTTGCAGTATTTGAGAAAAAAGAATCGACAAAAACCTTAGTTGGAGTGCTTTTTGATATTATCTCACAGCAAACATCAAACTCTATTTCATTCAGTGTTTTATATCTCATTAGATGATTTAACATCTCATTTGAAATAATTTCTACATACACATTATCACTTACATCGACAATCTTATGGAATAAAGTATTTATCTGTAAAAAACTTAGTTCTTTACTATCTTTTATGTTTAATTCCTCAAGAAGGGACACTCTATTCTTGTTTATCTCAACACCAGCAATAACCAAAGGACCAATAACCGGTCCCCTACCTGCTTCATCTATACCTAACAAAACATCATCTTTCTTCTTCATCTTTATTATCTTTTTTTCTTGATTTTAAAATATTAATTACTGTCTTAAATGGTAGCAACAACAAAGCAATAATCTCTTTTATTACTTCATAAACATTCACCACTAAATTTAAAAGTTCCAATAGAGTATAAATAG
>WAOB01000024.1 GCA_015521505.1 Nanobdellati archaeon
TATAAAAATTAAATGACAATACTTCTACATCATCAAAATTTTTTGTTAAGAAATCGACATAATTACTAACTCCTCCTATCTCAGGAAAAGTAATGCCTGCAACCACAAGAATTCTCTTATTCATAACATTTCCAATATTCTTAAAATTTTAAATACATTACAAAAATTTTTAAAAGTCCTTTAAAATGATAATAATTGGTGATAAATATGTCAAAAAAATTAAATGTCTATGTTCCAGATACTTCTGCATTGATAAATCACACAGTTAGTGAGTTAATAAAAAAGAAAAAAATAAAGGAAAAAAGTGTGATAATAATACCTAAATTCGTTCTATCAGAATTAGAAAATCAGGCAAATAAAGGTAAGGAAATAGGTTATTTAGGGTTAGAAGAAATAAAAAGGCTCAAAGAATTGGAGAGAGAAAACAGTTTAGAAGTTAAGTTTGAAGGTAGATTACCAACAATGGAAGAGATACAATTATCAAAATCAGGAAGGATAGATTTCCTTATAAGAGAAATTGCGTATGAGAAAAATGCAACATTAATAACTTGTGATTATGTCCAAGCAAAAGTTGCTGAAGCAATGGCAATGAACGTCATATATGTTGAAAAAACCATCCCAGAAGAGGAACTACCTTTTGAAAAATTCTTTGATGAAGAAACAAGTTCTGTACATCTAAAGGAGAAATGTAAGCCTCTAGCTAAAAAGGGAAAACCAGGAAATGTCAAATTAGTAGAAATAGATAGTAAAATATTAGAGAGAGAAGATCTAGAAAGAATGATAAATAACATCTTAGACTTCGTGAGATTAGATGATAGAAGTTATGTAGAGATGAATAAATATGATGCTATGGTTATTCAGTTGAGGGAGTACAGAATCGCAATAACAAGACCTAATTTTTCTGATGGTATTGAGATAACTATAGTTAGACCTAGTATTAAATTAAATTTAGAAGACTATAAATTAAAAGATAAATTAATGGAGAGGTTGAAAACTAAAGCAGAAGGGATAATCATTGCTGGTCCACCTGGACATGGAAAAACAACTTTTGCACAGGCATTGGCTGAATTTTATCTAAAGATGAATAGGGTTGTAAAAACGATGGAGCATCCAAGGGATCTAAACCTACCAAAGGAAATAACACAATATTCTCCTTTAGATGGAAAAATGGAAAACACAGCAGATATCATGCTTTTAGTTAGACCAGATAATGTCATCTATGATGAAGTAAGAAAAACTTCTGATTTTAAGATCTTTGCAGATATGAGAATGGCCGGTATAGGAATGATTGGAGTAGTGCATGCATCAAAAGCAATAGAAGCAATTCAAAGATTTATAGGAAGAGTTGATCTGGGATTAATACCGCAAATCGTAGATACGGTAATATTTATATATGCGGGAAAAGTCGAAAAGGTTTATGAACTCAACTTAACAGTAAGAACACCCACAGGCATGACAGAAGATGATTTAGCAAGGCCTATTATAGAGGTTAGAGATTTTGAAACTGGAGAGTTAGAATATGAAATCTATACGTATGGTGAACAAACGGTAGTCATGCCTGTTAAGGAAATGTTAAGTACTGAAAAAAAGGAATCTGCAATAGAGATTTTAGCCAAAGAGGTTATAGAAGAGGAACTCAAAAAATTTACCAAACACCCTGAAATAGAGATTATAGGTAAAAATAGAATAGTTGTAAAGGTCTCTGAAAAGGACATACCAAGAATAATTGGTAAAAAAGGAAAAACAATTTCTGAGTTAGAGAATAGATTGGGATTAAAAATAAGTGTAGTACCAAAAGAGGGAACATTGAGAAAACCTATAGCTTACAATCTAAACGAAAAGGGAGCATATATAATGATCCTTGTAGATGAAGAACATAAAGGTAAAACTGTCGATTTATATGATGATGAGGATTATCTAATCTCTCCCACAGTCAGTAAAAAAGGATATATAAAGATAAAGAAAAAATCAGAGATTGGAAAAAAAGTTATTAGTGCTCATATCAAAGGAAGATTAAAAATTTATGGTTGATGTTTTATGAAAATGTATGAAATATCGTTCAAATTAGAGGCAAAGAAAGGATATAAAATATTAGACAGATATATAGAAGATCTTTTACCCAAGAAAGGAAATGGTTTAGTTAACATCTTCTCCATAGGATCAACAAGTTCTGTAATCATCATCGAATATGACAAGAACTTATTAGAAGATTTAGATGATTTACTTAACACACTACTTCCTTTTGATGAAGAGTATAAACATCATAAAACATGGGGGGATGATAATGGAGCAAGTCATTTGAGAGCAACATTCCTCGGACAAAGTACAACTTTACCCTGGAAAAATGGAAAAATAGTAAAAGGAACGTGGCAAAATATTGTCCTAATAAATCATGATACAAGAGATAGAGAAAGAAAAGTTATGGTTAGTATAATAGAATTATAACACAACTACGAGCCCGAGGGGATTTGAACCCCTGGCCTGCAGCTTAGGAGGCTGCCGCTCTAACCAAGCTGAGCTACGGGCCCATACCATCTACTAAGTTCTAAGAGAATATAAAATTATAACGCAGAAAGAATTTAAAAATGATTACTCATATATATAAACATACTCTCTAATAAGCGTTATCCAATCCTTAAGCAATCGAGTAATTAAAAAGTTTTCTTTAACTTTCTTATGTGCTTCTTTTCCTAATTCTTCCCTTAGCTCTTTATCCCTTAAAAGTAAACTTATCTTCTCTGCAAAACCGTTATAATCATAAGGATCTACCAAAAACCCATTAAGTCCATCATCTATTTGCATAGCAATTCCTGTTACATCACTTCCTACTACTGCTTTGTTCTTATACATCGCCTCACTTACAACCAATCCAAACCCTTCTTTTATTGATTTCTGAATTACCACATCAGACAGCCTTTGAACTGCATTCACTAAGTAATCATCAGTAAATAGAATAGTATGTATATCATCCTTATACAAACTTGACTCTTTCCTTTTTCTCACTTCCTCTAATATCATCATACCTTCCGGATCATCATCTGCAGCACCACCCAACAAAATAAGTTGCAAATCTTTATGTTTCTTCTTGACAATCTCAAATATATCGATTACACCTAAAGGATCCTTCCACTTATCAAATCGTGAAACTTGAGCCATTATTGGTTTGGTAGGATCAACTTTAAATTGCTCTAAAATCAAACCGCATTTCTCCCTACTTAAAGGAATATTTTTAGGACTTAAAGGATCGATAGCAGGCATAATCACGCTTTTTTTTCCAGAATTTATATCTTCATTAGCATATTTTTCAGAGGAAACAACTATATGATCATATTCTCTTATCCATGGTAGCATCTTGTCCCAAGTCTCTCTATTAGGAGAGGACAAATCTATATGTAATCTTAAAATCCAAGGAAGAGTGTGATTGTGATATAGTATGCTCGCAAGAGGTTGGGGATCATGAACAATAATCATATCATAATCTTCCTCATTAATGGTTTTTGCAAACTCTTCATTAATCTTCAAATAATATTCCCACTCCTTATCACTTAAAGTCTCTTTCCCTCCTTGTAAAGAATTATGAATTTTTTTAGTAATACTAAAAAACGTATCATTTCCTGGTATAGTTATCCAATGAGCATGTATTTCTAAATCATTCATCAATGGAACATAAGATTTCAATAATTCCGCAACACCACCACCTACTTTTGTCGAGTTAATTATCAAAATCCTTTTACCTTTTAAATCCTCTGCTAAAGATTTTATCTCTGCAATCTCCTTAGAACCAATAATCTTTTCATACTCCTCAAGTACAGCCATTATCTATCTCCCTTCATCATTATTTAACTAAAATTTTACCTTTCAAATCTTTGTATTGCGCCATCTCATCAAATTTATTTAAATTCTCAAAATATATATTTGAATTTGTTTCTCTCTCGATTAAGCCCACATAATCTTTAAGATCATAGTTAATATCTAACATCACATCCACTTTCTCATCAATTCTCTTCCCTTTTTTCTTTCTTGCAACTTGTATGTGCCTCATCAACTCTCTTAAAAACCTCTCAACTTTAAGTTCTTCATTCTCGCTTAAATCTACATAAATTTCAATAATTCCTTCATGAGCATGTACGACATTATCTCCATCAAAAGGAGCAAAAGCAATTTCTTTTGAATTAAGCAATGATTTAATAAATTTTTCTTCATTTTTAAGAATACTAATAACTTTATCATCTTTTATAATAATACCTATCCTTTGGAGAGGATATCTTGCTTTTATACCGTTATTTTGCCTTAAATGTGACACAATATCATCAATATTAAAT
>WAOB01000025.1 GCA_015521505.1 Nanobdellati archaeon
CTCTAAGATATCTCAAAGACTACCGAAAAGATTTTAAATCCGTCGATGAAGAAGAAATAGTTTATCTTTATTCCTTACTAAAAAATCACCTAGATACAGCAATAGAAGATTTAAAGATAAATGAGATTATTAACATTTATCTACCTCTGGATGCGGAAGTATTTGAAAAGTACAAAGACTATGGAGATAGATCTCTTTTAATTTCCGGATTATTTAGAGAGTATTATCTAAATAATAAAACAAAATCAGGAAAATTAAGAAACATAGATGCCTTAGTAATTCACGGTAGAGTTGCTTATTATAAAGCATATGAAGTTAGCGGTTATAATATATTTGATAAATTAAGCCGAGATTTCATAACACTTTCGTATCTCCTTTATAACCTGAAATATGCTTTGCAAGAGAAAAATACCATATAACTAAGATTGCTGATGTAGTAAAGACAGAAAAAATAAAACTATCATAGATAGTATAGAAATCGGGTTTTGTGAAATATGTAAAAAGTATGCTGAACAATATTCTTAGAATATTAATAATAAAAGACATAATAGGAGATAAAATTAAAAATAGTACCTTTCTCTTCCACGAAACAAAAGGCGTTGCCAAAATCAAAGAAAAAAAGAAAATGAATGTCTTAAATCCCACACATTCCTTAATAATATCTATATAAAATCCTGCTCTTGAAATCTCAATAATACTTCCAATGTTTTTCTCATTAAGGAGAAAAGATACAATTTCTGCAGTAATAATCCGCAAATACAAAAGATCATATTTGTCGTATAGGAAAGAGAGAACAAAAACTGAAGATATAAACACTATAAAAAAATATAACAAAGCAAAATAAAACCTCTTATTAACTTGCCATAACGCCTTTTTCTCTTTTCTCATTTTTAACTCCATCATGCTCTTCATCGATCAAATCTACGTCTGGCAAATCACTATTTTCCTTTTTCTTTTTTACTAAAACCATTCCTATCCCCTTAATATATTTAGGATCATCTAAGTATATATATTTATCCCTACCTCTATATATCGATATACTAGACTGCTATAATTTATAATTTCTTCTCTAGTTTGTTATATATCCATGCAATTATATAACCACATATAGCCATATCTACAAATCCCCATATGAAACCAATAACTCCTCCAAGAAGAGTAGGGTTATAACCTATATACACACTACCAAGACCATTTATAATACTACTTCCATACCCCGGGAAAACTAAATTAAGCAAAGACAACCCAAACAAACCACCACCCCATACCAAACCTGTACTCAAAGCGAACGCCTTCTCGTTCAAACTCATTTCTATCACCTCACTTTACTGTTACTGATTTTGCCAAATTTCTGGGTTTATCAGGATTCAAGTTTCTCAATATTGCAAGATAATAAGCAATCAATTGTAAAGGAATAACATTAATTATGGGTTGAAACTCCTCTATTTTTGGAACTATAACCTCAACATCAAAAACATCATTATGTTTTGTTGTTATACCTATAACCTTACCACCTCTCGATTTAACTTCCATAACATTACTTATCATTTCATCATAGGTTTCATCTTCTGGTACTATAGCAATAACCCAAGTTCCGGGAGAGATTAAAGCAATACTCCCGTGCTTTAAAGCACCTCCGGCAAAGGCTTCTGCATGGATATAAGAGATTTCTTTTATTTTTAATGCTCCTTCTAATGCGGTTGCATAATTAATCCCTCTTCCGATCAAATAAAGATGTTCTTCATCTCTAAGCAAGGATGCTATGTCCTTCATTTTTAATTCAAACTCTTCATTAAGAATCTCCTTGACTGCTTTTTCCAAAATTCCTAATCTATCATAAATGTGTTGAGATAGATTGATCAGTGAGAATATGATCATTATGAGAATCATCAATTGTGATGTATAAGTTTTAGTTGCAACCACACTTATCTCTGTTCCTGAATGCATGAGTAAAGAAAAGTCACTTAACCGCTGTAAGGTAGATCCATATACATTGGTTATGCCTAATACCTTACTTCCTTTAGATTTAGCAACTTTCACTGCCTCAATAACATCTGCTGTCTCTCCGGATTGAGACACTGCAACCACTAATGTCTTGGGAGTTAAAAAGTGTTTATAATACTCAAACTCCGATGCATCCACAACATTAACATGCATCCTTGCATATTTTGAAAAGTAATAACTTGCTGCCAGACATGCATTGTAAGAACTTCCAGATGCAATGAAGAAAACACCGTAGGCACTATTTATTTCATTCGCAACTTCCCTTATAATATCGTAGTTATATCTCCCTACTTCTACAAGTTTATTTCTCTGTTCCTCTATTTCTTTTATAGTATAATAATCATAACCGTTTAATGGTTCAAAATACCCGTACTTGTTTACATCATCTACTTCCTCAAATGTTTTGGTTATATTACCTCCATAGATATCATAAAATTCAACTTCTAAGGAACTGTTAATAAAAGCAACTTCTCTATCATTAAAAGCAGATATCTTCTCAACATTCTTAACAAAACTTTTAGCATCAGAAGATAAATACACTCCATCATCGCTTAAACCAATAAGTAAAGGAGATGAGTTTGCTGCTGCAAAAACCAAATCATTTGCATATCCAACAATAGCATAGCTGCCTTTAACTCTTTGAAGTGCTTTAAATATTCCTTCTTTGATATCATTTTCTTGTGTTATATGGTATTCTATCAAATTTGCTAAAACTTCAGAATCTGTATCTCCATAAAACTCATATCCTTGGTTTTTTAGCATCTCCTTAAGTTCTAAAAAATTTTCTACTATACCATTATGTACTAAAACCACTTGATCATTATAACTTCTATGAGGATGTGTATTCTCATAACTTACCTTTCCATGAGTTGCCCATCTAGTATGTGCTATGCCTATCTTGGTTTTTGAGTTTATCTTCTCAGTGTAGGAGCTTATACTTCCCAAGTTCTTTATTATATTGAACTTCTTTTTACTCAAATAACCAATACCCCAAGAATCATATCCCCTATATTCCAAAGCTTTTAAACTTTGAATTAATTCATCAACCTCAAACAACTTTTTAGAAATTCTTCCAAATATACCACACATAATAAACCAGTTTAAAAGTAAAATATATAAATGTTTGTTTAAAATTTATCTAAAATATTTAAAATTAGTTTTAAATTATTTCTCCTTTACCTCATACTTCTCTAAGAAAGTTTTATCACTACTAAGCAATATCTTTGCAGTTGTACTTATTATCCTATTCAATGCTTCCTCAGTATCGTAAGCAATGTGAGGAGTAATAATCACATTATCAGCATGTCTAAGTATCTGATGAGCAAATGCTTCTTTAATCTCTTTTATGTTCTCTGCTCTAAAGAGCACATCAATCTCATATCTCTCTAAACTTTCCCCTTCAAACACATCCATAGCAATACCCTTTATATAACCTTCTTTTAAACCCTTAATTACTGCTTCTGTCTCTAACACACCTCCTCTTGCAGTATTTACCACATAAGCATTATTCAAAAGCGAAACATTGTTCTTATTCAACATATGGTGTGTTTCGTTCGTTAAAGGAACATGAAAACTTACAATGTGGCTGTTTTTCAATAACTCTTCAAATGAGATATACTCAACATTATATTTTTTCTTTAATTCTTTTTTCTCATGCCTACTGTATGCTAAAATATTAACATTATATGGTTGTAAAAGTTCTATTACTCTCATACCTATATTTCCAGTTCCCACTATACCAATCGTTTTACCTTCAAGTTCTTCCCCTCTAAATGCTCTTGGATTAATAATCTCTCTCATCTCGTAATCATAAAAGATCTTCTTTACTTTTCTTAAAAGCATCTGAATCAATAAGATAGTAAATTCAGCAACAGTATTTGTACCGTAATCATAAATATTATAAACAGACATCCCTTTTTTATTTGCATAAGAAACATCTATGTGATCATACCCCATTGATCTAGTAATTATAATCTTACAGTTTTTCAATGAATCAATAACCTCTTTATTTATGTTTGAATAAATAAACACAGAAATGGCATAATAATCATTTAAATCCCTTCCATCAACAGTTTCCTCAAAAAAATCTATTTCATACATATCAAAAAGTTTTGGAAATTTACTCTTGAGATATTCTTCTTCCCATCCCTCACATTCAAAAAAGGCAATTTTTCTCTTCATATTATATCTAATAATCAAAGAAATTAATATAGATTTTTTAATATAGATTTTTGGAATCCAATACCTTTTCAATTAGGAACTCAAAACTCCTTCCGCTTAATCAATCTCGTAATATATCCTGCAAGTTGGTTAATTATTTTTTTAGATCTTATAAGATTCATTTCCTTAATTACATTTTTATTATGCTCAAAATCATCTTTAAACTTGTCTTCATGTTTTTCTACTAATCTTCTTGCATTAATCTTAACAAATTTAGGTTTTATCCTTCCCATAAAAACCCCCTCTAAATAAAAACATTCACAACAACCATAAACAACCCTTCCATAACGCTTTATAATCGTAAGTATTTATATCTACTCTAACACTACCAAGTCCATCTGTTAGTGGTTCCCTTCTCTCTCTAATCTCTCTCCAACAAGTTGTTTTTCATCATCAAGTCAGTTTCGGGCAACTTCATCATATCACATCAGATACCCCGGTATTAATTGATATAAAGTAATAAATTTAAAAAGCTTAATCATCTGACATAAATTTCAATACAATTTTTTAAATGTTACTAAAATAAAACAAGGAACATGGAAGAGCGGATAAACAAAATATTAACGCACATTAACATAGAAAAAGCTTTATACAACACTATAAAAA
>WAOB01000026.1 GCA_015521505.1 Nanobdellati archaeon
CCATGGATAATTAGACATCTAGACCTTTCAAAGCCTCCCTATAGAGAACTTCTTGACAAAGCTGAGTATCTAATACCTGCTGTGGAGGGCTTAGTAGGAGAGGTATTCCTCGATGAGGATAGAAGGCTGACAAGGCTATATATGTCTGTCTTGAGACAGCTAGCCCTAGGTGAGTGGAGCCTATCAAAAATAGCGGGTAAACTATACTCATCAGGCGTGATACCGAGTGGAAGCCCCAGCTATTTAACCGGTATACTTGATAATATGGAGAGGATGGGGCTGGTAAAGAAGATACCGCTCTGGAAAACTAGGCGGGCAAAGTATTATTATATGCATAGATCATCGGCCATCTCATTACTAATGTACATAGATGAAGCCACTGCGGGGCTACAGTACGACTTAGACCTGGAAGCCCTGAGAACGAGATACTCTATCGAGCTTCAATTTACAATTGGTGAACTACTGGCTGAATACACGGGATATAGACAGGCCTACACAGTATTACCAGAGGGAGGAGGTGATATAGACATCCTCCTACTAGATAGAGAGGGAATACCGAAAATAGCATACGAAGTCAAGACAGGAGAGATAGAGACCAGAGATATAAAGAGATGGTTAGATAAAGTATCAAGATATGGCATAGGAAGATATGGACTTATAACCCTCTCAGAAGACATAGATGTCCAAGGCCTCGACGAAGTCTTGAACATAAACACTCTAATATCAATGGCAAAAGAATTAGCTACAAAGAAATAAAATTTGGACACTAATTAGTAAAGACACTCTAATTTCAATATGTCATCTCACCGACAGCAAACATCCAATATGCATAATCTATGATAACTAGATATGATTTATTGACCCGTCTTAGATTAAACACATCCTTTGATGTGATTGATGTTATTTTTGGAGATATAATTCCCCAGAAAAAACTATTTTTGGATGGTGTACCAGTTAAGGGAGTATTAACAAAAATATGAGTAAAATAGCCTTATTTTACAGTTTCCAGAAACTCTAAATTTAACAAAAATAAAATCTAGGGGAGATTTGCTAAGCAATAGACTGCCGAATAGATATTTTAGGATTGTAGGGTCTGAATTAGGAAGCTCTATTTAAGCTCTTGGAGATTACCATTTTCATCTATAAAGTAGAATCTCACCTCCTCAACAAAGTCTCCATATCTCTTCAACCACTCGAGTGGAACCCTGATGTCATTACCAAAGACTAGAAACTTTATCTCAGCATCAATCTTCTCCAGAAACCATACATGCTCAGCAATAGTGGCAAACTTGGCTGGCGGTATACTACGGCCTCTAACCATGCTAAAATATTTCGCATCACCCACTATCCTCAAATCCTTTGAAACTAGGTCGAACTCCTTAGGCCATCCAGGTGCACGATATTTATGTAGAGGCGTTCCAAAGTATCTTGACATTATCGCTCCAGCTCTCTCCTCAAACTGCTTAGGAGTAATTTTTATATCACCGGGTCCAACATCTAAATTCTCTATTTCTTCCTCAGTCAATCGTTCTACACTTCTACGGGGTACGCGGACAAAGGTTACTATGCCTCTATCTAGATTGACAGAGGCGACTTCATAGCCAGCTGCTAACCAACCATTTAATGCTTGGGTATGGGTAACATCGTTAGCCCACCATTCACGATATTTATAAGCGGATTCGGGAAGGTCAACCTTTATTCTCTTCCCTGTAAATTTGAAGGATAGGGTAATTATATCATTATTTACCTCCATAAGGATCCTTCTTAAACGGTCATACTTACTCATTTCCACCCTACTTTACCCCAAATTCTCTCTTATTCTAAGATATAGTTAGAATGGTTTTCATAAAATATTAAATCAAAGTTAATAACCATGCTAATGTCAAAGAAAAATACAAGATAAAGGCCGTTTTAAGACCGCTTATTTTGGTCAGCCACACTTTTCTTCTAGCATAACCCACCATTCTATGCTGAGCCATTCCGATATGATGCTCAATCATATAAAGTCTATCATTTTTTACATTATAAATTGATGCGTGTCTTAGAAACCATAACATCCAAGCTGATAATGAAAGTGAACCACCAAAGGAAGCTGCAAATATAGCTTGGTAACTCGAAAGATTGGAAACCATACCAAGAGCAACAATATTAGAGCCGATAAGAATTGACACAATAGTCCAATTTAAATTATCATAATGCCTAAGCATTTCTTAAGTCTTATCGTATTCATATAATAGGACATCTATATCAAAACCGTCTCTATTTACCACCTCCTTATAGCTATCAAACAGAGAACGCTCATCTAAGAAATTAACATTTACGTGTTTTCCTTGAAGACATACATAATTATACCAGATAACTAAAAACATTAGTGTATCAACGACGATAAGTGTTACTAAATAAAAATTTAACAGGATCATTTCCAAAATTAAATTGTTAATGATACTAAAATTGTTAGAAGCATTTTACCCAATCATTCAGATTAAAGATAACCATTTATTTTTAAATAAGCAATTATAATTAACCAAAAAATATCAATCGACATAAAAGTTTAGCTATCATTAACTTTAAATTTCTATCATCCTAATTGCGTAATTGACATACATTCGGACAATAAGTATAATTGCGATGTGAATCATCATCTTACAATTATAATCTAAAGTACCCTTTGATTCTTATAGAGTTATATTCATTAACAATAAGGGGGATTCTTCCTTTTGTTAATATTTCATACAAAGCAAAGTGAATTTGAAATTTTTTGTTCCTTAAATCTGTAGAAATCACCCATATTTCACTGTTTGGAGTGTCCTTAAGAATCTGAGAATTCCAGCTGCGTCGCGATCCATGATGTGGGACCATCCCCAAGACAACTGAATGGAATAGGTTTTTAAAATGATTCTTTAGATTCTTATATACTCTCTTATTCGAGAGATTTATATCTCCAGTTAATAATTGCCCAAACCTGGAAAAAATATCGGAATATCTATATGTTGTTAATGAACTGTTTGAAGAGGTGAAAGTCAAGTATCCTCTAGATCTAAATCTGTATCTTGGCATATGATATAAAACAAGAGATGTGTCGTTAATGTCCAATTTAGGCTTCAAAGGTAAATTCTTATAACATTCTTTTAATTCTGTAAGTTTGTTTTCTTTAATGAGCTTCTTTATTTTTGAGGGATCATTAGATAAATTTGGCATAATACTATCTACACATTTTTTAAACATATTTAGGACAGATGGTTCTAAGGGATAGTAAAAAAATTTCATTAGCCATACACTAATGAGACTAACTTTTCCATGATGAGACTTAACTAATAGTCTCTTCTTGTTCATAAAATTTTTCCACAATGGTTCTGCCTGTATAATAAAACGTTTTAATCCCAAGTCATCTCGTAAACCATCTAAATCAATATAATTTCTGTCATCGCTGGGTGATCTATTTGGTTCTATGCCTTCTCTATTCTCTTCTCCACCTTTTCCTCCACCAATCAATATTATTCTCCTAATGTTATTTTCTACGAGAAATGTCACGGGATCCGCTAGAAACTCCAAATACCAATTAGGTATGTAAGGATAGGCAAGGGCTATGATCAACCGTTCTAAAGGTGTGAAATAAGGTAGGATAACTGTATTTATCTGAATTTTATTACTAAAGAAATATTTTAAGCCGTTTACATGATCCATGTCAATATGCGAAAGGATTATTAAATCGATTCTGGGTTCTTCCAACGAATTATATATGTAGCTGTTAACAGCATTCCTAATAAGAGAATCATTTCTTGATCCACAGTCATATATGAAGTTAAATACATCACTTCCAAATCTTAATTTTCCACTATAAAATAATCCATGACCAACATTATGAAATATAAACTCAAAATCCAAGCCGTTTGGGCATCTATATTTTGATAAAGGTTTCCAAAACATATTTAAAATAACAATAGAATATCGTTATTTTAACTATATTTGCGATGCCTGATCCCCCTAATTTTTTCTTTCCAAGCATCCCAAACTAGGTATGCGATGCTTGAAACATATGTTATGAAGGATATTTTAAGTCCTGATTCGAACCAATTTTGGGGAACATACCTTATAACAATTGTGAGGTCACCCGTCTCATCTATCCAAAAACCATTTAACGAATTGAAAACGGGAAAGGACTTCGTATATTTAATGCTAATATTTCCCTTATAGATATAAGCATACCAATTTGGATTGTATGTCTCTGCAAACAGTAAAACAAAAGGTTTAGAAATGTTAGAAACTGTTATCTTCCAAAGTGTTGGGTTTTCATACCAATAATCTTTTACCAATTGAAAATTTTTCAATATAAATTGAGGGTTCAAACTAACAAATTCCACATTATCAATAAGAACAAAACCTTTTTTTACCAAAAACACGATTCTTGCTGCCTTTGCTCCGCTTGGTGCGGTTATTTTTGCTCTGAATTTTAATAAAACATCTTTTTCCTCATTATTTAGTATAAAAAAATCTTTCCTAATTGATAATTTCTCATCGAAGTTATTAGTTTGATTAAACCATAATATTTTCGCATGCAATCCTTCAACGTCACTTTTCAACATGTAATCAAAGGAAAACTCATACAAACGAAAATCGCTGATATTTTTTATGGCTTGAGTAATGGAGGAGAATCCAGTGCCATCGCTTATTATAGACGCCATTATGTTTCCCGTCACCTGATCTATTAAAATGGAGCGGTTATTATATCCACGCCAATTGATTAATCTATCATCAAACGAAGGATTTATTACTAAGTTTTTCGATTTGATGTACCTCATAATCGTTTCATTATCATCATAATCATATAAAATTGAAAATCTGGAAACATTTTCTCTAATTTCAAAAATATCCAACAATTCATTCTCTGCAATCTTGGTGTAGAGACTTGTATTATATATTTTCCTCAGTATATTATTTATGTTAGCTTCCACCATTATTGTATCAAAAGATTTATATATCCTTATATTATCATATACTGGTTCCTTAACTAAAATGATGTATTTGATATCAAGCAACTTCAAGAATT
Organism: Nanobdellati archaeon; assembly: GCA_015521505.1. Lineage (GTDB taxonomy): Archaea > EX4484-52 > EX4484-52 > EX4484-52 > JAADEF01 > WAOB01. The sequence goes on from WAOB01000026.1 coordinate 5,048, forward strand.
TAATGATTTCGGCATCATCACCGAAAACAATTATTTCGTATAGAAAATTTATTAAAGAAAAATTAGATCCAGTTGTCGTTATACTTCCAGTTAGAGGATTAGCGATATTTTTAATAGGATACATTTTTTGAACTTCTAAAGTCCAGGGTATTATAATTCCCCTTTTACCATCTATTTTTTCATTAAGAGCGTTCAAACTATTTAAAACGTCGGAATTGACGTAAAAAGATTTTCGCACTCTTTCTAATCCATATGTACCATCTAAACTCGACGAATTATAAACGAATATTGACAAAACAACAATTACAACCAAGATGTTCCTAAATATTTTTTTACCTTTTCCTTTGTTTCGTTCAGTAAATCTAAAAATTCTGAGAGAGAATATAAATGCATATGAAAAGAATAACGTTTGAACAGTTTGAAGTTTAATAGGATTTCTTAAAGTAAAGAGAAGAGGATGTAACGATAAAATGTCTTTATTAAAACTAATATATAATATCGTAGACGATACCAAAATATATACTAACAAAGATGACAAATAAATTTGAGCATCCGTTTTTTTGTTCCTACCAAAAAATTTTTTAGAAATTAACGGAGCAACAGAGAGAGCTACAATTAGATGCCCAAAAATCGTCAACAAATTCAGCGAATTATAGTTTAAATATTTTTCTGCTTGTGCACTACCTTTATTTCCAGATAGTCTGAAGACGTTTTCAATTGAAACATCTTGATAAGAGTACCCTGTTATCGTTATAGTCGGATAATTTGTTTGAGTTTTAGGTAAGTTTATAAAAACTAAATATTGGATGATTACTGGAAGAAATATAAGATTTATTAGAAGAATAGTGATTAAACTCATCATCAATCCACGAAATATATGATCACTTTTTGATTTTAGAAGCAAATGATAAATAAATATAAAAATAAATGTAAATAAAATAAACCAAAAAGCATGATAAAGATTAGCAAAAGCAAAAGGTATAATCAATTGAAACAATAATATCCATTTTTTATCTCTATTTATTAGAATTCTATACACACCCAAAAATATAAGTGGTTGTAGAGAATATGCTAAGAGTGGGCCATATTCACCCATTATAAACAGCGACACTAAAACTGGATTCAGTAAATATAGAATTCCTCCTACTAGGGACTCGATCTCAGTCGCATCTAAAAGTTGCCTACTAGAAATGTAAAATGATATATAACTTATGAGAGGTAGTGTGAGATACAGAATGATATGACCATTAACAGTTACGGTATCAAGAATTTTTAATAATAAGCCCAAATATGGATTCATGATATTAATTCGCCCCAACCCTTCAGGATTCCAAATGTATAGAGGCTCAATAAGTGAATAATCCCTATAAACCTCTCCAAAATTCCAAATATATGTTAATTTGTCAAGTAAATTTTTATAAAAAAATACATAAAAACTTACAAATAAAACCCCCCAGATGATACACTTAGTTATAACCCTCTTATTCTCCACACTAGTTTTGTTCATCTATCACTAAATGAATGAAACAAGAGTTTTTTTGTAATATTGAAATAAAACTCTGTAATAATTCTAAAAACAAAGAGTCTTATTTTAATAGTCTTGGGAAGAGAGATATTAACTAATGATATCAGGAATATCTTAAGAGGGATAAAATGAGGGAATGATACATCCCCCATTTTTATGTTTTCAATATACTCCTTAATTATTATAAACCCTATATCACCGAAGATTCTTTCATTCTTTAATTCTTCATTAATTGTTAAATATTCATCAAATCTTATCAGGCCACCATTTAATACTATTAAACCCAATAGAAATCTGGATGGCATCAAAATTTTTTGCGAAGACATATCGATTTTTAAACTCTCTATAACAGGTTGTATATGTTGGAATGGAACGATGTCAAATTTAAAGATTCTTTTCCATTTGTTTATAACAGCTTTTGTTTCATCATTATTTCTGATAAGTATAAAGTCTATATCAGTTTCTGGAACCCATTTGAAGCTTCTCTTAGGATCCTTAACGATGATGCATTTTTCTGATTTGTTTACTTTACAAATAGATTTCAACAATTTTTTATAACACACTTCTTTCTCGGAGTACATTTTGTAATATATTCTAAAGATTTTGTTGCATTCATATAATTGTTTTTCTGATATAATGGAATAAAGGATTTTATTTTTTCTACAATTATCTATAAAAAAATTTAAGAATCTAATATTTTCAAAAATTCTTTTGAGAGTTTTCCTAAATGTACGTTCAACTGAAGAATCCGATCTAACTAATGGCACATTTAACCGTTCGCTTAGCTTTAGATACTCTAATGCCAAATGTCTATAATAATCTAAGGAATATTTATGAGTTTGTCTCTTCCGTTGATATGCTAATGTCGGATAGACCCAAAGCATTATATGTAAATCGGGTTTAGGAAACAATTTATATAAAGTTTCTGTCAACCATGTTAAATGACCCAAATATTTAAAACTTAAATAATGATCAAATGCATACCTATCCATGATTACAATACCTCCTCTAAGAAGTTTAAAGTATATATATTGTAAAAACAAATCAATCCAAACTAGTAAGGGCCATAGACTATTAAACCAGGATTTTCTTCCTTTAAGAAACTCTCTTCGATATTTTTCGACTCTCTTTTCACTTGGAATCTTAAAAAAATAACTTAGGAGCATATAGTTGTATTCATGCCTATAAACTACCTTGAATCCTGAGGATTTTAGAAACGATTCTAATCTTTTTGCTATTGTTGTTTTTCCACACCCATCGTATCCACTAACAGCTACAATAAACATCATTTAACACCCTTTTTAATAATGCTTTGTGATGAATTACCTCCATGCGTAAAGAATTACAAGTCTCCTATCCCGGACATCTAACAATTGGGTCATAGAATGTGATATCAACCTAAGAATCTTTAGGAAGGTCAAATCTTTTACTTTTATACGAGTTTTTACATTTTTAGTTAATAATGGTGGATAAAAGTAAATTACTTTAAACTTTGCCGATTTGAGCGTGTTAATAAGCTTAAGCATTGACCCATAATTCAAATGAAGTTCCATTACCATTAATTGAATATTTCTTAGGGTTCGTTTATCAATGGTTTCAAAAACTCCAAACTCTGCCCCTTCAATATCCATTTTAAGCAATACCTTATCGCTATCTATACAATTATCAACTATTTGACCAAGGGTTATGGAATTTACTTCATAAAATTTCATGGGTTTTTTAGGAAATATACTAGACCCTCCGCTGTGTTCATTTTCAAAAAGTGTTATAACATCATACTTTTCTCCTACTATGGCTGCATTTATAGTTTCAATGTTTTTTTTATGATTAACAGCCTTATTAATTTTCAATAATCTATAATTTATTGGATGTGGTTCTATAGATAAAACTTTTTCTGCGTAATTAGCCACTATAAGTGAATACAAACCTACATGAGCTCCAGCATCAATTACGGTAAATCCTTTAAGATTATTTATCTGAAAATTTGGAATATATTCGTATATCCTATTTAGTAAGATGTCTTTGATACTTCCCCAAAGTTCATCTACAGGAACATACGCTTGCAATGATTTTTCTTCAACGCTAAACTTTATTTTTATAATATTACCTTTTAATCGAAATATTCTATTCATAATTTTATAGAATTCTAAAAAGTCTAACATTTAATATGAAAGTTTTATAATAATTAATTAATATTTTTTTCTCAATTGTTTTGCAAGAAAATATGGAACGGCTTTTAATATCCATAATGAAATAGATATAATATACGCGGGTGATAAAGAAAATTTCCTGGGTGTATTCCTTTTCCTGAGTTCTGGGTAATATACAGTAAGATCATATTCTGTCAGTCCATACCTCATATACTTTTTGACAACCTTTTTTATTGAATCAACTTCTATGTGATAGAGAGCTTGTTTAATATAATATATTTTGGGATGCTGAGTATTCATATATGCTTCATAATAAATTAGTTGATGATCATGAGATACTAATTTCATCATTGTATACATATTTAGTCTATTTTTTATCGCCACAAATGCATTTAATAAAACATCTCTTCTAAAAACACGCGGTAAGAGAACTCCTGTCAAAGGATCTATATCTAGAATATCATGGACATACAATCTATCGAAATAATACATCCATTCTATCAATTTCCTAGGACGATAACTACTCTCTTCCAAAATTATCATATTATATCCACTCTCAATTACATTAGTTATTTCCTCTAAAAGATTTTTTCTACATAAAACTTGATCAGAATCCAATAGTATTACAATGTCACCTTTTGAAACGACAAACCCTAAAAACCTTGCCCATAAAAGGCCGCCCTTAGTCCTCAAAATTTTATTTACTTTAAATTTCCGTGCTATTTTTAATGTTTCATCTGTACTAAAGCTGTCTACGATTATTACTTCATAATTCTTAAATGATTGACGAGATATCGAAGATAAACACATCGGAAGATATTTTTCAGAATTTAGAGTAGGTATCACTATAGAAATTAATGGTTTTTCCATATAAGGCATTTATAAATCCAATATGGATTTCTTAAAATGTAAATAAGTTGTATCCCAAGAATTATTGATGTAATATTCCCTACATTTTAAAGCAATTTTCCTCCATATAACATCATTTTTAAGAACAACAAGAATACTGTGCGCTAAAGCTTCAGGTTCTTGTTGATCAACAAGTAATCCGGTTTCCCCATGCCTTATTGAATCTTGTATTCCTGGTGCTTTATAAGCTATTGTAGGAGTACAATATCTACCCGCCTCTATTACCGTTAATCCCCATCCCTCTCTTACGGATGCAATTACATTTACTTTAGAAATTTTATACAACTTAATTTTTTCATCTTCAGATAAGTTTAGTCTGAACTCTACATCCTTTAAACCCAAATTTCTTGACAAACTGGATAGTTTTCTAAAATATTTTTCGTCAGCTCTACCCGCTATAATTAATTTAGCATCTTTATGATTCATTTTTACATATCTCCATGCATAAAGAATATGTTCTATCCTTTTGTAAGGAGATATTCTTCCTAAATAGAGAACTATGTTCTCTTTTTCTCTCAGTAACTTTTCACAGTCGATGTGATTTCCAATATCCACTCCATTATATACTATGGAAATTACGTTTTCAGGATATCCAAGATCTATTAAATTACTCTTTGTACTTGGAGAGACCGTGATTATGCTTTTTATCTTTCCAGCATCAGTTGCTCTACGGTATATTTTATGAACCCATTTTTCTATCGACCAACCCATCCAACTGATTGGAAATTTATATGAGTACTTCCAACATTCTTTACATAACTGATGTATCAGCATCACTATGGGCTCTTTAACATAGTAGACTGTGAAGAACGGAATAGTATTTACTTCGTCGATTACGATATCAGGCATCCAACCAACCTTTTTTAACTTTTTATATATTTTTCTGGCTTTTACGTAAACCGTGTATTTCCCTCCAGATCTTATCACTTTATAACCATTAATTATTTCTTCTTTAGGAAGACTCTTTGGTCTACTGGTTACTAAGATTACTTCGTGTCCTTCTTTTACTAGTCTTTTCGCTATTTCATGTGTGTAGACTTCCGCTCCTCCTGCAAGAGGATGCTTTATACATCTCCAATTAAACCAGAGTATTCTCATTTCTGTATGCCTTTTTAGAGGTTGAGTATAGGTTTGTATTTAGGTTTACCATTTTGAAGATTCTTTTGGTACCATTTTTTTATTCTTAGTCGGTAGATAATGCCCATAAGGTCTATCAGCATATAAAGGATTGATTTAAGTGGGAAGCCTTTGCCCTGTATGATTACTACAGGCATTTCATATATTCTCATGTTTAGAAGGTTTGCTACCGCCAGTAGTTCGACGTCGAAAGCATATCTTTTTACTAGAACGAGCTTCATTATCCTGCGTATTGCATCGCCTCTAAATGCTTTGAAGCCTGTCTGTGTGTCGGATACCTTTACTCCGGTAAAGAGTCGGACCATCATGTTAAAGCACAAGCTTAATATCTTTCTCATTATTGGAGCGATGTATATTGATTCTGGATGTCTTTTTGAACCGATTATTATGTTGAAGTATCTGAGTATCCTTACGTACTTCTCAATTTCATGGAAGCTTATCTCTAGGTCGGCATCTGCCAGTATCACATACTCTCCTGTGGATATAGAAACACCTTTTTTGAATGCGTATCCCTTTCCCATATTTCTCCTATTTCTAATTATTTTGACATTAGGGTTTGACATGCTCTTTACTCTTTCATATGTATCGTCTGAGGAGCCGTCATCCACAACTATTATTTCGTAGTCATCTGTGACTTTCAGCAACTCATTCTCTAACCTTATTATGGCATCAGCTATTTTGTCGCTTTCATTATAGGCTGGCATTATGATTGATATCCTATCTATTCTCCTACATCTTATTATATCTTTTTCTCTGGCTCCCTGTCTTGTGGTAACTGTCATATTCTGAGGTTTACCTTTATCGCTAGATACCCTGCTCTTGCAAAACTGGATAATACAACTGCTAAAGCCAAACCGGTTGGGCCGAGGACAAACCCAAGTATTGGAAGTAGGGCTATAAGAAAGAGTAGGTATATTATGCCTCCGCCTAGTGCTAGCATGCTCTTCTCATGACCTAATAACCTTGCGTTAATTAATGCTGTAATCGTAATGGGGATTATGGAGATCCCCATTATCTGGATGAGTATGATTGAATTGCTATATGAAGGGAAGAGAATAGGTATTAGGATTGGAGCTCCAAGTATTAATGCTAATGTTATTAATATCGAGATTCCTAGACCTAGATATTTAACCTCTCTTCTATCAAGACCGCTTGCCTCTTGAGGTAGGAGATATGTGAACAGTATTCCAGGTATCACCATGATTAGCATTAGGAATTGATAAGATAGTTGGTAGAAGCCAAGAACTGTAAATCCGAAGAGATAACCTATTATAAGCTTGTCAAGATACATGGAGAAAGTATTCGTCAGCATTAACCCGTAGCTGTGAAACGTAAACATTATCTTCTCTTTTAGCTGAGTCACTTTAAGTGTGAAGCCTGTGAGAGATCTATAAAATCTTTGGCTGGCTAGGAGAGGGCCGAGTGCATAACCTATGATTATGCCCATAATCCCCAGTACTAAATATAAAGTTATGGATGTAACTATTTGGGTTATTCTCTCCAGAAGGATTGTAAAAGCATATTCGCGGAATTTCTTTTCTCCCACGAGTTGGGCGATTGACATTGTGAAATACATGAGTGAGACGGATACAATTGCTGGTTCAACACCGTATATAAGATATACTGCTAGAGCCACAATCACTGAGGACATTAGGACTATTGAGTTACTCTCATATAGAATGTTTCTATAACCCTTAGCCAGAAAGGTTGTGACTGTAGTGTTTAATCCAATAATTCCTAGTGTTGCTGGGATAACTGCAGTAGCGATTATATAATTCACCTCTCCATACTCAGCTACCTTAACCATCGATGCGAGAATAAACCAGTAGAGAGCTCCTAATACAGTGTTTCCAATATTCCCGATCGCTGTGTATAGAAGACCGGTATCTTGAACCGTCTTTGCTATTATCTCTTGTAGACTAGTCATTACTCCTTATATAGCTGATAAGCTGAAGTAATACTCCTAGCACAAGACTATAATAAGCATATACCGCAAGCTCATCAGCAAGAGTCTCATTACCAATAGATAGATAAACAGCAGCTGTCGATAGAAGTATCATAAACCCTATCACAAAGGGAGCTCCCCAATTCTCTTTAAGATAGTTCTTCAACCTCATCTTAAGGGAAAGCTTCTTTAATGTCCTTTCATTCTTATTGCTCATATTTATAGATGGCGAATGCTCCATTCCGTTCAACTATTGTGAATTCACTTGGAAGTTTAAATCCATACCAATCTTGATCCGCCCACCATATGACATATATGGTCGAGTTATGTGTTA
>WAOB01000027.1 GCA_015521505.1 Nanobdellati archaeon
TTCTGATAGATATTTTATACTATCATCAGAAGGAAAAGGATGCAAATAAAGATAATGCAAAATTCTAGATCCTATTCCCTCATCTAATAACATTCTTTGTGCTTCCATACACGCCATTTTTGTAGAACCCCAGCATACAAGGTTTATTATTGGATTGTGTGTTTCATAAACTCTAATCTTATAAATATCTTTATCTAAAAAATTAATCTTCTTCATTCTCTTTTCCATCTGTTCATTTCTTATTTCAGTATCTTCACTAGTGAATCCTGTATCATCATGTTCATAGCTACTTGACACATACATTGTGTTGGGATAGGAAGGTATGGTTCTATAAGATATCCCATCATCCATATTTGTATCGTATCTCTTATATTCTTTAATTTTTTTTGCTTCTTCTTCAGTCAAAAACTTCCCTCTATCGATTTTTAATGAGGTAGTATTAAATCTATCTACAGTTTCATGTACAGAGCATAAATGTTTATCCATCAGGACAATTACTGGAATTTGAAGTTGATCTGCTATATTAAAGGCATCAAACACCACATAAAATGTCTCTTCCACATCTCCTGGAGATACAACTACTCTCGGAAATTCCCCTTGAGATGCGTGTAAAACAAATCTTAAATCCCCTTGTTCTGTATAAGTAGGCATACCGGTACTGGGAGATGCTCTTTGTCCTTCTATTATAACTATAGGCAGTTCCATTATCCCGGCCATACCTAATGCCTCTACCATAAGTGAAAATCCTCCTCCTGATGTTGCTACCAAACTCCTAACACCTGAGAAACTTGCTCCTATTGCGCTGTTAATCGCTGCTATTTCATCTTCTGTCTGCTTAACAATGATTTTTTTATCCTTTTCATACTTAGACATATAAGTTAATATAGGAGATGTAGGTGTCATAGGATACATTCCTACATACTTTACTCCGCTTTTTATTGCTCCAAGAGTTGCAGATTCATTACCGTTTATGAACAATCTCTTCTTATCCTCTTTTATCAACTCAATTTCCTTTGAGTACTTCACATCTCCAACCTCATCATATCCATATGCCATTGCTTTAATATTTTCATCAACTATATCTTTTCCTTTAGACTTAAAAGTGTCTTTTATCACATTCTCAACAACTTTTTTATTCATATTCAATACTTTTGCAACAACACCTAAAGCAACCATATTATAATATTTTATATGACCTAATTCATTCAATATCCTTGTAAAGTTAACTGATACATAAGTTATATCATCCCTTTTAGGTATGGTTTTCTCTATATTAGAGTTATGTATGATAACACCATCTTTAAACACATCATTAAGGTGTTTCTCTACACTTAATTTATCGAGTGCTATTAAAATATCTGCTCCTTTTCTTTGAGCATATATCTTATCCTTTGATGCTCTTATATGAACCATATTATGTCCGCCTTTAATTAAAGAGGGGTAATCATCATACGCATACACATACCATCCATGTCTCTTTATTGCTCTACCAATAATTACTCCTAAACTCATCGCTCCAGAACCTGCAGGACCGCCAACGATAATTTTAACATCTTCTTCATTCATGAAATCACAATAAATATTGAAAAAATAAAATATTTATATTTTTATTTCTTGTTCAACACAGAAACAAGAGATTGATATCTTTCTAACTCCTCTCTTGTATATAATCTGTTTTTTATCTTTTCTATATGGTTCTTTCTAAGATTCTTATATACAGCATAAGATAAATATTTATTTATTTTGTCTAATGTCTTTTTATCATAAATTTGTATTTGAATAGGTATCCTATATATAGAAGTGACAACTTCAAGATGTATTCCCTCATAATTAACACCGTAGGTATTATCTGCCAAGATATCATCAAGCTTTCTTTTTTTATCAAGATAATAATTCTCAATTATTGTTTCTTTTTCCTGTATTTGACTAATCTTTTCAATTTTTGGTATAATATATGTTTCTTTATATCCTTTGACAAGATCTTTATTTTCTAAAAGCATGTATGTGCTTGAAAATGGTAAGGAAACTTTCACATTTATTTCCTTTTTTGTTCTTGTATCTAATAAAGAAAGAATTCCTTTCTTATTTGGCATTGTTTTATATGCATAATAATTTTGCTCTTCCAAATAATTTATTATCTCATATGCCAAAGATTCTATCTCCTCTCTCCCTTGAGTAGTTATTCTTATCCCTATCACATCATTTATATTATTATCACAAGGAGGCTCAAATATTGCTCTTTCAAGATATTTTTCTTCAAATAAAGAATGTCTGGTTTTTACTCTACCATTCATAACCATTCCTCTTACTATGATCTTACCTATATCGAAAGATAAGTTCTTCAACACATCATACAAGATATAATTTCCTTCGAGAAAAGTTTGATACTCGTGCATCACTTCTTTATATATCTCCTTAACATAACGCAAATTATCTGTCTTGCCTGTAATAAATCTTTTACTTTGGTTTACTAAATAAATCATTTCATTTAGGAAGTTGTACTTGTCCATAAT
>WAOB01000028.1 GCA_015521505.1 Nanobdellati archaeon
GTTATACAATTGATACAACTGATGGTGTTAAAGTTATATTTGAAGATGGATGGTTTATATTGAGACCTTCCAATACTTCGCCGTTGATAAGATTAACGGTTGAAGCAATAGATAGGAAACGTTTATCAGAATTAGAAACATTCGCAGAAAATTTATTAAAAGAAGCTGAAAAAGAACTAAATTTCTCTTAACTAAAAATTTAAAGCAAAAATTAAAAATATTTTCTCTTTCTATTTCTTAACAATATTATTCTTGTGATCTTTTTTTTCAACAGATAATCCTTAGTTATTTCTGCGAATATTTCCATTATTAACAGATAAGTATCAATTCTAAACATTAATTCAGCTGGTAATTTATTTCCATATGAAATTATTTCTTCGATCTCGCTTAATGTATAATAAAATTCTCTTAAAATCTTTAATTTTTTTTCTTCATTCTTTAGATATTCTTCAAGTATTGTTAGACATATCCTTTCAACATCTTTAACGTTATAATTCTTTTTTCTTTTAAGTTCAAGAATTAATGTGTTGAAGATATTTTCCAGTTCCATTTTAGATTATGAAGCCCATTTTCAGTAGAATAACAAATAGAACAAGACCTAAGGTTCCGATTATAACATGTTCGGGTTTTATCTTTGGACCTTTACTCTCGACATCGGTATACCTTATTATTCCTGCAGTTGAGCTTGGTAAATATGGACGATCTTTCCTCTTAACCATAAATTATCACCATTAATAAGTATATACAAGTTTTTCTTCCTTTATTTCAAATTTCTTCCTAAACATCTCGTAGAACTTCATTGTTTCTTTAGGTATCGATGGCTTTATCTTCTTCATTGCTAATTCGAAATGATCCATTCTAACTTTCATCTTATCAATACTTATCTTGTTCATTATAGCTTCTCTCAAAGCAAGCAATCCAGCTTCTCTACATATTGCTTCGATATCTGCTCCAACGTATCCATCGGTTAATTCTGATAACTTGCTCAGATCAACATCTTCTGATAAAGGCATGTTTCTTGTATGAACTTTAAATATTTCTAATCTTTCTTCTCTATTAGGCATTGGAACCAAAATTAGCTTATCAAATCTACCTGGTCGTAGTAACGCTGGATCAAGTAAATCTGGTCTATTCGTAGCTGCAAGTACAACAATTCCATGTAATTCTTCAATTCCGTCCATTTCCGTTAACAATTGATTTAGAACTCTTTCAGTAACTCTTGTACCAGTTTCGTATCCTCTATAAGATGCTATGGCATCTATTTCATCGAAGAATATTACACAAGGAGCAACTTGTTTAGCACGTCTAAATATTTCTCTTATAGCTTTTTCCGATTCACCAACCCATTTGCTCAATATCTCTGGTCCCTTAACGCTTATGAAATTTGCCTGTGATTCAGTTGCAACAGCTTTTGCTAACAACGTCTTCCCAGTTCCAGGTGGACCGTAGAGTAATATTCCCTTAGGTGGTTTTATACCTATTTTTTGATAATATTGAGGATATTTTAATGGCCATTCTATAGCTTCTCGAAGTTCCTGTTTAACATATTCAAGACCACCTATATCTGACCATCTAACGTTCGGTATTTCGACTCTTACCTCTCTCATAGCTGATGGTTCTACCATTTTAAGAGCGTTTAGAAAATCTTCTCTTGTTACCTTTAGTTCCTCTAAAACTTCTGGAGGTATTGTTTCAGATTCAAAATCAATCTTTGGTAAAATTCTTCTTAACGCTTGCATTGCAGCTTCTTTGCATAACGCAGCAATATCTGCACCGGTAAATCCATGTGTAACATCTGCTATCTCATCTAGGTTTACATCACTAGCTAGAGGCATATTTCTCGTATGTATTTGTAATATTTCTTTTCTTCCATTTCTATCCGGAACTTTTATGTATATTTCACGATCAAATCTTCCCGGTCTTCTTAATGCTGGATCTAAAGCTTCTGGTCTATTGGTTGCAGCTATTACGACAACTCTTCCTCTTGGTTTTAAACCATCCATTAGAGCTAAGAGTTGAGCAACAACTCTTCTCTCTACTTCACCATGAACTTCATCTCTTTTAGGAGCAATTGCATCTATTTCATCAATAAATATAATAGAAGGTGCATTTTCTTCAGCTTCTTTAAAAATCTTTCTTAAGTTTTCTTCCGATTCTCCGTAAAATTTACTCATTATTTCCGGACCATTAATTGATATGAAGTATGCATTGGTTTCATTAGCTATCGCTTTCGCTATCAACGTTTTTCCACAGCCTGGAGGTCCGTAGAGTAGAACACCTTTAGGAGGTTCTATTCCTAATTTTTCAAAGAGTTCTGGATATTTCAATGGAAGTTCAACTAACTCTCTAATTCTTTGCAATTCCTCTTTTAAACCACCAATATCTTCATATGTAATATTTTCAACTCTAGGTCTTGCTCTTGCTGGTTGTTCTCTTATTATAACCTCTGTCATATCGGTAATTCTAACAGGACCTGCTGGTATTGTTTTAACAACGGTAAAGTTTAAATTTGTACCTAAAACGCCTAGGGTTAATAGATCACCATTAATCACAGGTCTACCAATTATTCTTTTCTTTATGAATTCGTTAAATCCAGGTGAGAATCTAAGATATTGTGATGGGGCTAAAATAACGGTTCTTGCTTCTCTTACGTTTGCTTTTCTAACTTTTACTCTATCTCCAATAGAAACTTTCGCATTATATCTTGTGGTTCCGTCCATCCTTATTATACCTAAACCTTCATCTTCAACATGAGCCTTCCACACGATAGCAACGGTTGCTCTTTTACCTATTATTTCAACAACATCTCCAACACTAACTTCTAAAAGGTTTCTTGATTGCGTATCTATTCTTACGATCCCTTTTCCAACATCGTTTTGTAATGCTTCTACAACTCTTAGTTCTATTTCTTTTGGCATATTAATTTATTTAAATTTAACGTTTAACGTAATTTTTTGATGAAATTAATCACTAATAGTCGGTGGAGG
>WAOB01000029.1 GCA_015521505.1 Nanobdellati archaeon
TCTTACTTACTAAATCATCATCCATTTCTATGAATGTCTCATAATGTGTTTTTGGTATTACTAAAGAATGTCCTTTTGTTCTTGGGTTAATATCTAAGAAAGCAATAAAGTTCTCATCTTCATAAATCTTTAATGCTTGTATCTCTCCTTGGATGATTTTGCAAAATATACAATCATCCACCTTGCCCCACCTCCCAAATTCAATAATCTATATCAAAATTATAACTTCCACATTTTTGATTTCATTTTCCACTTTTTCTTTAAACTTCTCCGGATCTTTCTCAAGACCTTCCAAATAGTTATAATGCATTGGTATGACATATCTCGGCATTATAGTTTTTATTGCTTTTAAAGCATCATCCTCGTCCATCACATATATTCCTGAGATAGGTACGAAGAAAACATCCACTTTACCCTTCAATTTTTCCATCTCAGGTATAAAATCAGTATCTCCAGGATGATAAAATCTCATACCTTCCACATCAACCACATATCCATTGCCCATTCCCTTTGGGTGGTAGGGTTTAGAGGGATTGTACGCATGAACAACTAAAACATCCAAATCATCTACTTTCATGGGGGTTTCAGCATTAACATAAATCCTCTTTCCCGGTAACGAATCTATTTTCTCCTTACATCTTTCAGGAGCGATTATTTTTGTGTTTTCATTTGCTATTTTCCTCAAAACCTCTACGGAACAGTGATCAAAATGCTCATGAGATATAAAAACATAACTTGCTTTATCCTCATAAGAAGAACTTTGAGGATAAGCAAATGGATCAAAGTAAATTACCTTACCCGAGGATGTTTTCAACTTAAATGAATCATGTCCTATAAGTTCTATCTCTATATTATTGATAGTTATTCTTCCCATATAATCACGCTCCTTTATATACAGACGTTTCCTTATTCTATCAAAGAGGTTTTCTCTCTCTCATCCTTTTCTGTCCTATAACCAACACTCACAATCTTAAACGGCACTACCTTTAGATACCTTCATCTCCTTATGATATTTTTCCAAATTTTCTCTCAATGTTTTTTCTTGCTTTTCCAAAGATTTTATCTTCAACTCTAAGAGTTCTTTCTTTTCTTTTAATTCTTTTTCAACTTCTTGCTTGTCCTTTTTTATCATCACATTACCTATAATTTTGTAGATGTTGCCTTCTGCTTTTGAAACCTCCTTCAATGCATTCTCTATCTCAGATAGCTGTAAAACCATCTGCTCCTTCTGCATAACGACAAGTTGCCACTGCTGATAAGTTTTAAGATATTCCTCTTGACTGACCATCTAAACCACAAGAATAAAAAGAAGAGAAAGATTTAAAAAGTTAATGCAGTTATTTCTTCCAATCTGTCATTGTCCAGGAAACATCTCTCCCATAGTAACACCCCCAATCATAATCCCCCTCACGATCAGCTGCAAGAGGACCTACATCGCCATTTCTGTATTTACAGTAATAATCACACAAATCTCCATCATTATTATAATCTATCCCATCTCGTCCCTCTATGATATATCCATAAGGACATTGAGTATATCCTGTACCACTCCATGTTTTTAAACAATTATTTTCAGAACACCCTCCTCTATTATAATTATTAGGGTCAAAATCCATATTGCTTGGTATGTTCCATCTTCTCCATCCTATAGAATCTCCATCTGCATATCCATCCCCATCGTTATCTTTTATAACACAAGAAATGCTTTTCCTAATACAAGTTAACATCACAGTAGCGCCCGCACCCCATCTGTTTAACCTTACTCCTTCTACACAAGCATCTCCATCAAAATCTCTAGCAACATAACTATACCCACCATCTCCCCAGTGGTTGTATCTAGTTGATGCGTGAAGTAGAGAATAACCTGCAGGACATCTTCCTCCTCTATTACCCCTATATACTATAATTATATCTCCTCTATCAAATCTAGGAGATGCATCACCACACCTAACATTACCATTACTATCAGTGTATAGTTTACCACAATTTCTTAATGAAGTTAGTCTAATGTTGCCATTAGCAACTATTCCTCCTTCAAAATCTCCGTTGTAGTTTATGATAAGTTCATCATTTCCTCCGTGAACTAATGCTCTTTGCTTTACTTTATTACCTTTATATCTTCCA
>WAOB01000030.1 GCA_015521505.1 Nanobdellati archaeon
AAAGTGATATGGTTGGAGATTACTTTAGGGGGATAGAGAGTGCTAGGATTCAAAGATATGCAGATTATAATGCCTACAAAAAAGCTAGACTGGTAGATGTAGCAAAAGATATATTTACTAAGATGAAAACTAATGAGATATTGGATTATATGCCTGAGAGGATAACAAGTGGCAAAGAGATTTTAGATGTAGCTAGGAAGGTGAGATATAATTTTGATTGGAGGATCGGTAAATGAGGAGCAGTAATTGTAAAAGGGGATTATGAAGTAGGTGCAAAAGAACTGATGAGGAGACTTGAAAATAGCGGTTGGAAAAAAACAGAGAAAGTTCCTTGAAAAATTTATTTGTTTGAAGATACTGATAATAAACGAAAAATAAATATAAGAACGATAAGTAGTAGCAGGGGAGAGTTTGAAAATTATGGCTATAACATAGAAGCTACAGTAGATATTATAAATCTTACATTGCCTAAAGGTGCTGGTGGCAGACAAAGAGAAATAAAATTTATTTTATTAAATAAATAAATCATGATGAATTCATTTTGCGATAAATATATTGATAACTTGGAAATTGGTTGTGATGAAATAGGATTAGAACTTTATAAAGTAATAGAATGTGATTATTGTAGACGAAAAGAAAAGATAGAAAAGAGATTAAATAAAGTGCCTGGATATATAGGAGATATATGGCTTAGTGATTTTGTATGATTTTATTATGCAAAAAAAGAGTTAGAAGAATGATGAGGGAAGAAGTTTGAAGATATAGATTTGTTACCAGAAATTCTTGAATTGGTATGAAGATTATTGCTAGAGAAAAAAATAAAAGTATGAGAATTTGAGATAGAAGAGCGAGAGAAGGATGATGAGAAAGGATGGTATTATTATCCTAAAGAATATCTAGATCCATGTAAATTGAAAGATGAAGAGTTGAAAAAACGTGTGGAAGAGCGAAAAGAAAAGGTAATGAAAATCTATAGTTACCTTGTAAACAAATACTGATCTAACTCAGCAGAAGATTTGGGTTATTTAATTCCTATTGTTAAGAGTGATTGTTATGAGTGAGAGATAAAAATTGAATAATATTTTTTTGTTAGCTGAGAAGATATTATCAAAGCAGCTGAGAGGGTTAAGTATAGTTTTGATTGGAGGATAGGGAAATGAAATACGATAATCGTGAAAGGTGATACAAATGGTGCCTATACATTAGTTGATATATTAGAAAATGGATGATGGGAAGTTGAAAATAACGTTGCACCAGATGTGATTACTTATGTAAGTCCAGATAGAAAATGGAAGATAAATTTAAGAGAAAAATATTCAAGTGGCTCTGAGTTTTATGAGTATTGATACAAGGTTGAGGTAGTTATTGATTTAATAAATGAGAACAATAATAGTAAAGCTAAAATTAAATTCATAAAATTAGTTCAATAAATTTATGTTGTTTACATTTTTAATTACATAAAAAAAATATGAAATGTGAAGAATATTATCATAAAGATTGTGCAAAGGGTTATCAGGGTATGAAAAGATTGGAATGTGAATACTGCTTAATAAAGGCAGATATAGAAGAAGAATGGAATTTTTGGAATGGGCCCATTTTTATGAGAGATATAATTTGCTTAATAAGAGCAAAGAAGAATTTAGAAGGTAGCGTAATAGAAGATTTAAAATTTATGGAGCTTTTGAATAAGGCCATTGATTTAATTTGAGATCTGCTAAAAGAGAAGAAGGTAAAAGTACAAAGATATGAGATAGAAGAATATGAAAAGCCAAGAGAAATAGAGAAGGTGATGTTTTGAGGTAAATTAAGAAAAAAATATATAACAAACTGGATGTGGAAACAAATATGACGGCTAGATCCATGTAAATATAAAGATAATAAGAAATTAGAAGAAGATGTAGAAAATTGGAAGATAGAAACGTTAGCGTTGTATAAGTATGTACTAGAAAAATATGGTCAAGATAAGGCAAGTAGATTATTGGATATACTAGAGATAGTAAGAAGTGATTGTTATGAGTGAGAAGTTAAGAT
>WAOB01000031.1 GCA_015521505.1 Nanobdellati archaeon
GAATAAGAGTAACTTCTCATTAAGAGTATAAGTAATCTTTTAAAATTTATAGCTGTTAGTTTAATTTTTATGAGGTGGTTTATATGGATCTTACACCGGAAAGTATGGGATATGACAGAGCAATAGTAGTATTTTCTCCAGATGGAAGACTATTCCAAGTAGAATATGCAAGAGAAGCAGTAAAAAAAGGATCAACTGTTGTCTCCATGATCTATAAAGATGGTGTGTTATTTGCTTCAAGAACAAAGACTTCAAAACTAGTTAAATCCAGTGAGAAGCTATATAAGATAGATCATTTCATAGGTGCTGGGAGTGCTGGTTTTGTGGGAGATAGTAGAATATTAGTAGATATTGCACGATTAAAGGCACAGCAACATAGGTTATTGTATGAAGAAAAACCGAGTGTTATAAGTATAGCAAAATATCTTGCAGATAGAATACAATCATACACACAATATGCAGGAGTAAGGCCTTACGGAGTAAGTTTCTTAATAGGTGGTATAGATGAAACAGGCAAGCATATTTATCAAACAGATCCTTCTGGTATTCTGCTTGAATGTTTAGCAAGAACAATAGGTAAAGAAGAAGACAAAGGTAATGAAATATTGGAAAAAGAATGGAAAGAAAATTTAAGTTTGAAAGATGCTATATCTTTAGCCCTGAAAATTCTTAAACTTGAAGGTAAATTACTCAAAGATAATTATCAAATAAGTATAATAGATAATAAAGGATATAGAAATCTTTCTGATGAAAATATAAAGAAATTAGGTGTTAAAATATGAAAGTTAAAGAAGTCATTGCTAGATATAAGAAAGGAGGAAAAAAATTTGAGATACTCCTTAACTGGAATAAATATAACGAATATTTAAAACATCCAGGGAGAGTGGATATCTCAGAAGTAGTAATTGGAAATAGTATCTTTGAAGATGTTAGAAAAGCATTAAGGTCAAAGGAGAAAGATATAAAAGAGGTTTTTGGAGAAAAACAATTCTATGAAATATGTAAAGAGATAATCGAAAAAGGAGAAATTCAATTAACTGAAGACCAAAGGAAACAACTAAAAGAAGAGAAACTTAGGAAAATAATACACTTTATCTCTGCACACGCAATAGATGCACAAACATCTTTACCTTTAACACCTACAAGAGTATAACACGCCTTAGAACAAGTCAATTTTAAAGTAGATCCTCTAAAAAATACTGAAAAACAAATTGAAGAAGCAATAAAATCATTAAGAAGTGTTTTACCAATAAAAATAGAAAAAAAGATATACGAGATAAGATGTACCATAGATATTGCAGGCAAGATGAGGAACGAACTTACAAGAATGGGTGATATTAAAGATGAAGATTGGGGATCTAGTCATTATGTTTGTAAAGTGGAAATACCTGCAGGATTAATGGATGTCCTTTTTAATACAGTGAACAAGTTAACTAAAGGAGAGGGGCTCGTTAGAGAAGTGAAAAAATAGGTGTTTATCATGGGAGAGAGCAAGAGAAAGGTTGTATATCCTGGAGAAATAATTTATGAAGGTATAGATGCTCTACCTGGTTTGGGAGTTTATAGAGTAGAAGAAAAGATAATTTCTAAGCATATTGGTGTTGTAAATAAAAAAGGAAGAATAATTAACGTTGTTCCGTTAAATGGAGTATACATGCCGAAACAAGATGATTTTGTAATAGGAGAGATTATAGACATAGGTGTAAACTTCTGGTTAGTTGATATCCATTCTCCTTACGATGCATTCTTAGGTATATATGATATAACTGAGTTTGTAGATAAAGAAATAGATATCTCTGAGATATACGATGTAGGTGATTTAATTTATGCGAAAGTTTCTAGGGTTACTAAAACTAAATATGTTAATCTTACTATGAAAGATTCCCAAGCAAAAAGACTATATAAGGGTTATGTAATAGATGTTTCCCCTTCTAAAGTGCCTAGAATTATAGGAAAAGGAGGTAGTATGATAAAAACAATAAAAGACCTTACTCAAACAAAAATCATAGTAGGACAAAATGGTAGAATATGGATACAAGGAAAAAATGCGGATCTTGCTGCCGAAGCAATTCTGTTTGTGGAAGAGAATGCCCTCATGGAAGGATTAACAGATAAAGTTAGTGAATATATCAAGTCTAAGACATAACAGTGAAAGGTGATGCTAAATGAGTAGAAAGTTTATAAGAAACGACGGTAGAAAACCTGAAGAGTTAAGAAGACCATATAAGATTAAGTTAGGAGTTGTTCCCAGAGCAAATGGATCTGCTTTAGTTCAGTCAGGTAAAACTATTGTGATGGCTGCTGTGTATGGTCCAAAAAAAGTGATCCCAAAACATTTAGAAGATCAAGAAAAAGCAATCCTGAGATGTAGGTATAACATGATAACGTTTTCTGTTAAAGATAGAAAAAAACCCGGCCCTGATAAAAGATCCGCAGAGATAAGTAAGCTTATAGAGAATGCATTAAGTAATGTTGTAATGTTAGAAGAATATCCCAGAACAGCTATTGATATATACTTAGAAGTTATTCAGGCAGATGCAGGAACAAGAGTTGCCGCTTTAACTGCTGCTTCTTTAGCATTGGCTGATGCTGGTATTGCTATGAAAGATCTTATTCCTTCCACAGCAGCAGGTAGAGTTAACGGTCATATAGTTTTAGATTTAAACAAAGAAGAGGAAGATGTTGAAGATGCCATAGATTTGCCTTTTGCCTATATACCTTCAACTAAAGAAGTGGTACTCTTGCAAATGGACGGTATAGCAGATATAGAGGAAATAGAGGAAATAATAGAAATGGCTAAAAAAGGATGTGACAAAATATATGAAATGCAGATAAAGGCGATAAAAGAAAAATACGGTAGTTATTTAGAAGAATAGGGTGAAAATTATGATAACACATACCGCAATGGAATTCATAAAAAAGAAATTATGTGAAGGGGAAAGGTTGGATGATAGAAAATTAAAAGAGTATAGAGAAATTGTAATTGAAAGGGGTGTAGGCGAGAATGCAGAAGGATCTGCAAGAGTTAAAATAGGGCAAACAGAAGTTATAGCAGGCATAAAAATGCAAGTAGGAGAGCCTTTTAAAGATACTCCAAACGAAGGGATCTTAATAACTTCTGCAGAGTTTATGCCTTTCTCCTCAAGTGAAGTAGAACCAGGACCCCCTACTGTAGATGAGATAGAGTTAGGAAGGGTAATTGATAGGGGAATAAGAGAAGGTAAGGTTATCGATTTAGAGAAATTATGTATAGTTGAGGGTGAAAAGGTTTGGACAATATTTGTAGATATATATTTAGTAAATGATGATGGTAATATGTATGATGCTTCCTCTCTTGCAGTCATGAATGCGTTAATGGATGTTAAAATACCTAAGTTGGATGAAAATTATGAAATCATAGAAGGGGAATTTAACGGTAAATTGCCCATACGACATAAAGTGGTTTCATTAACTGCATATAAAGTAGGAAATGTTATCTTTTATGATCCTAATGCAAAAGAAGAAGAGGTCGTAGATGCAAGGTTAACAGCAGGTATAAGAGATGATGGAAAGATTGTTTCTTTACAAAAAGGGATGGAAGGTAGTTTTAAGTATGATGAAATAATACCCACTTTAAGGGAATTAAAAGAAAGAGGGTTGGAGTTCATAGGAAAATATGTTCAATAGTGATCTTAATGTTTAAAGAAAATGAGGTACTCCCTCAAAAAATCGATTATAGTAGAGTAGGGTTTAAGTGTGGTTTGGAAATACATCGGAGAATGAAAGGAGAGAAATTATTTTGTAGATGCTCATCAAATCTAGATGAAACAGAAAAAGCAAATTTTTTATTCTCAGTCAAAAGAATATTACATATATCTAAAAGTGAAGAAAATACTATAGATAAAGCAGCAGTAGAAGAAATTAAAAAAGGTAAATATTATATTTATAATGTATATGATAAAGGAGTTTGTTTGGTGGATTTAGACGAGTTTCCTCCATTAACTCCAAAAGAAGAAATTATCAATAAAGCAATAATAACATCTCTAATGTTTAATTGTTACATACCTAACGAATTGTTATTTATGCGAAAAATAGTTTTAGATGGTTCCAATACTACAGGTTTTCAAAGAACGGGCATAGTTGGTATAGAAGGATATATAAGAACATCTAAAGGCATAGTAGGTATTAAAACTATTTGTCTGGAAGAGGAAAGTGCTCAGATAATTGAAAAAGACGAAACAAAAACAGTATATGATTTAAGGAGATTGGGAATACCTCTGATAGAAATAGCCACCTCTCCCGATATTAAAGATGACAAACATGCAAAAGAGGTTGCTTTAAAAATTGGAAATATGCTCAAAATCACAGGATTTTATCAAAGAGGGTTGGGTAGCATAAGACAAGATTTAAATATTTCTATAAGAGATGGTTGTAGAGTTGAGATAAAAGGTTTGCAAGATATAGAAATGATAGAAGAAGTGGTTAGGAAAGAGGTAATAAGACAGATTTCTTTATTAAATTTAAGGGAAAAACTTAAAAACTACAAATTTGATTTCTCACGGGTTGTTGATGTAACTTCTCACTTTAAAGAAACTAATTCAAAGCTGTTTAAGAACAAAAAAGTTTATTGTTTTTCCTTAAATAAGTGTAAAGGTTTGTTTAAAGTTAAAATAACTCCAACCAGAACTTTAGGAAATGAATTAGCAGGATATGTTAAAATAAAAACACCTGCTAAAGGATTTATTCATACTGATGAAAATGTAAATAAATACGGTATAGAAAGTGAAATTAATAGTGTTTATGCGAATAATTTTTCCACAAATGATTTATTGGTTTTTGTTGTTGGCGATAAATCTTTAGCTGAAAAAGTTAAGGATACTATAAAAGAATATTTTGATTCTCTTATAAGAGAGGGTTTAAAAAACGAAACGAGAAAGGTTTTAGAGAACGGAGATACAACATACTTAAGACCTTTACCTGGAGCAGCGAGGATGTATCCTGAAACCGATGTTCCACCAATCCGAATAACCAAAGAAAAAATAGAAAAGTTAAAAAAGATGGTTCCTAAGAGTATTGAGGAAATAAAAGAACATCTTAAATCAAAAGGATTGAATGAAGAATTAATCAACCAGTTTTTGGAATCAAAATATCTTGACATGTATATTGAAGATAAAGAATTCTTTGAAAACAAGCTAAAAGAAAAAATATCATGCCTATTAAACATAGTTAAAGATGTAGAAAGGAAATATAAATTAGATATATCCTCTCATATATCATACATTAAAGATGCCTTAAATCTATATGTTGAGGAAGTTAT
>WAOB01000032.1 GCA_015521505.1 Nanobdellati archaeon
CTTATATGTAGATATACTATATATCCAACTATCAACCACATCCAAAATCTTCCTCTCACCACTCTCAACATCATAATAAATCAACCCATAACCTACTTCCCCATCTTTAACCTCTTTAAACCACCCACCATAAACCACTCCATCCTTATATGTAGATATAATATATATCCAACTATCAACCACATCCAAAACCTTCCTCTCACAACCAATAATAACATCTTCCTTTTTCCCGTATTTTTCCAACAAAACTCTTTTGTAAATATCCATTAATCCAACTCTCCTTATCATTTTGATCACCTAAATACATCTATTCTAAGTATATGTGTTTTGAAGGAATGGTTATTTTGTCTAGTGTTTCTTTATCCTCTAATATTATTGATTTTTCCAATTCTTCAAACTGCTCCAAGTTTTTAATAAAATATTCTTTATATCTATCTAAAAACTCTTCAGTTATTGAGTGTGTATAATCCTTTTTAGTTATTGTTTTCAGATCATCTTTGATTTCTGCCTCAATGGTCTCATTAAGTTTTATTCTATGTGCTAATGCATAGGGAATTGTTTTTTCTACAATCTCTATATCTACTTCTTCTTTACCGGTAATGAATGCAACTACTTTGGCAACATCTATATATCTTGTTATTCTAGTACTGATGTTATTTTTTACCATATAGAGAGGACTTTCTCTATATCTTGATTCTATTTCTTTATTTGTAGTAGGATCTTTATAGGATGCATTTATTTCTTTGTATAAACCATAGAAAAATAATTTTGCATCTTTGCTCATCTCCATCATACTCGCTATTGTTTTTATTTTGTCTTTTTCTACGGATCTAAGATGAGGTACTCCTCTATCATCTAACAATGAACTATATATATTTTTCAATTCCTTAATTTTGTCTCTTATTATTTTTTCATCGTTATTTTCCATATAAATCTGGTACATATCAACAGATATCTCAGGAGCACTCAATTTTTCTTTTAGCATAGAACTGCTATATGGCACTCCTAATATTTCTACCTTCTTCTTTTTGTACTCTGTCATTAATTCTTTTATCCTATTTTCATCATCTACCTTTAATATCTTATCTTCATACTCTCTTTTGAGGTTATCTAATTTTGTTTTAATTTCATCAGGCAACAACTCATAGTTTATATCTCCACTTATATATTCTATATAAGGAGTGGGGAAAACATTTAATGATATATCAAATCTATCCAGGATTGCAGGATTTAGCTCATAGTTTCCTCCATCTTTATAATTAATTGTAGCAATGAATGGTTGTTTCTTTATGTTATAAATCTGATTCTTATATGCAAATATACCTCTTTCTATTCCGTCCAGTAAAAGAGTTTGTTTTATTTCTGGCATTCTGTTGAATTCGTCCACTATTTTTGTTCCATACTTCTTTACGAACAAACTCCATGTTATCTCTTCTTTACCTTCTTTTGTTAGTTTAGGTATGTTTAGGTATCCAATAATATCTTCTCTCATAAGTTCAGGATTTGCCCTTATCATGGATTGAGATGATATTTCCAAAGGGTTCTGATAGATTAGAGAATCTAATGCCTCTGCAGTAGTGGTCTTACCAAATCCATAATTACCTCTAACAAGCAAGGATTTATCAGCAATAACTGATGCTAATGATAAGAGTACAAAAGAGTTGTATTTTTTTCCATTTATATCCATATCATTAATATTTACATAAAAACTTTTTGATAAGTATTCTACAACGTCATTAGCTTTTTCTCTTAACTTTTCCTTGATGTAGTTTGTGCTTTCCATATAACCACCTATTAGTAATAATATATATCATTATTTAAAAATATTTCTACACTATAGGATGTAAAATATATTTATATAGTGAGAGGATTTAATTTTAAAACCAACCCATAACCTACTTCCCCATCTTTAACCTCTTTAAATTCACCACCATAAACCACCCCATTCTTATATAGAACTATCCTATATATCCAATCATTAACCACATCCAAAACCTTCCTCTCACCACTTTCAATA
>WAOB01000033.1 GCA_015521505.1 Nanobdellati archaeon
GGAGAAAATGGTATTATCTTAGGTAATCTTTTAGGATCTAACATATCCAATATATTACTTATCCTAGGAATAACTTCTTTTTTTGTAAAATCTAAAATAAAAAAAGAGCTTAAGGATGTAGATTTGCCAATCTCTGTGATGCTTATTATTTTATTAGTTATCCTCAGTATAGATAAACAGATTGGTAGAATAGATGCTTTACTGCTTATGTTGGGGTTTTTAGCGTATATGCTCTATGCAAAACAATCTAAAAAGAATATTGAAGATAAAGAAGATGTTGTTATGTCTAAAATCAAGGCACTTAGTGTTCTTCTCATTTCCATAATTTTTGTATATTTCTCCTCAAGGTATGTTATCGAAAGTCTAATAGGTTTAGCAACCCAATTAGACATTGCAACTACTATCTTATCAGCATCTGCATTGGCAATAGGAACTTCCTTACCAGAACTGATGGTTAGTATTCAAGCAGTAAGAAAAAATCTGATAGATGTAGTGGTGGGTAATATTATTGGTTCTAACATATTTAATATAGGGTTTATTCTTTCTATAGGAGCATTAATAAATCCGATATTCTATGATAGTATGTCTCTTTATATTCTTTTGCCTTTTGTGTTTGTTTCAACATTTATTATTTTAGAGGTCTTGGAAACAAATACTATAAGAATATATGAGGGAATATTAATGCTATTAATATTTATAGCATATCTCTTGCTTTTAGTTAATCCTTACTTCTTATGAGGTGTGTTGAATGTATGCTTTACTTTCTCAAGAAGGGAATTTATACTTAATAGAAAAACCTGGAACATATAATTATGATGAAGGCATGGTGGAAGTAAAGGAACACCATATTAATAACATTCCTTCTTATGTTAATTCTTCTAAAGGAATAAGATTTGTGTTATTTGAACCTTATGATATTGACTTGTTTGAGAAATCATTTGAAAGATATGCACAGATAATTCATGAGAAGGATTTAGGTTATTTGATGAGAAGATTATCTTTAAATAAAAACGCAGTTTTATTAGAATCAGGATCTGGAAGCGGTCATGCGACTATTTTTTTATCAAGACTTTTTAGACATGTTGATTCTTATGAGAAGGATAAACGGTTTTATGAAACAACAAAAAGAAATATATTATTATTTAAGGTCGATAATATCTCTCTTTATCATAAAGATGTTATCGCATGCTCAAAGACAAATTATTATGATGCTATTCTTTTTGATTTTAAGGATGCGTGTAACATAAGATATATTGAAAAAGCAAGAGAAGTGCTTAAACCTGGTGGTATTATAATTATGTATTTTCCTGTTGTTGAACAAGTTATGGAGGCTATAAATAATTTACAACAGGCAGGATTTGTTAATGTTAGTTTAAGAGAGATTTTATTGAGAGAATGGAAAACCAAACCGTTTAGACCTAAAAATATTATGTTAGGACATACTGCATTTCTCATAGAGGCAAGAAAAGTATAATATCATCTCAATATACTTACAAGAGCCTCTATTTTATTTGCTAAATCTCCTGCTATCATGTATAATGCCAATAATACTATTGCTAATATGAGTAGATAACCAATTATTTTTATTTCAACTACTGCCCTCACTTCGATTTTGCTGAGTTTTAGCATTTTCATTACCCTTTATACATTCTTCATAACATTCGTTATAATTCTCACTCCCTAAGCATTTTTTAGGACAATTAACTTTCCTTTCTATATCTCTTATCTCTACATTTCCTTCTTTCGCTTTATCACTGAAAGATTTTACTGCCAATATTAGCATCAATGCTATAAATATACCTAATAATAGATAAAATATTGTTTTTATACCTAAAGATGATTTAAATCTATTTAAATATCTTATGATTGCAATTCCGCTTATACTTGGAAGAGTATTAGGTATTTTCTTTCCGGTTTTTTCTTGTTGTAATATTAAATCTTTTATAGTGGGTACAACAGTAAAATATATTGCAACAATTATTATAAGAAGGATTACGCTTCCTATTAACAGAACTATTAATGTATTTAATGATAATGTATATCCTTTAACTTTATTTTTTAAATAACTGGTCAACATTAAACACACCCATAACTAACTCAAGAGCCTTATCTTTCCATGAGATGATGAGCATGACAATTATTGCTAAAACAACTATTCCTAAAAACACATATATGAGGGTGTTTATACCTATTTCTCCTTTTTTTACCACCATAAGTTATTTATGTTTCGATTCAATATATATATTAGTTATTTTAGTTTTAAGATACTACTTATGTTTTGAAATTAATATTTTTAGCCTTTTTGGAGAGATCTTTTAAAAATTTATATGGACCTTTAATATTTATGGTACTAAAAAAGATCGGGGAAAGGTTGATAAAGGTAAATAATAGATATTACACTTTATCAAAAAAACCCGGTTATAGGGTTTATGATGAGAAAACTGTTATGTTTAAGGGTAAGGAGTATAGATATTGGGATCCTAATAAATCTAAGATTGCTGCTGCTTTGCAAAAAGGGTTGCCCTCTACGTTTATAGGTTTTTTACACTCTTACCAAAAAATGCTTTACTTAGGTATAGCGAATGGAACAACAGCATCTCATTTAGAAGATATTAACCCTTCTGCATATATTTTTGGAGTTGAAATAAGTCCAAGGAGTATGATTGATCTTGTTTATATGATAAAGATGAGAAATAGCAATATAATTCCTATTTTAGAAAATGCCTCTTATCCAGAAAAGTTTTCTTTCTTAATGACAAAAGTTGATTTTCTTTATGGGGATATTGCTCAACCCAATCAAACAGATATTGTCTTGAATAATGCTGATCTTTATTTACAAAGTAATGGTGTAGGTATGATTGCAATAAAAACTAGATCTATAAATATTAAGAAGAAGCCAAAAGAAATTGTTAATGATGAAATAAAGAAAATTGAGAATAGAGGATATAGGATTGTTTATAAAACGATGTTAGACCCTTATGAGAGAGATCACGGGTTTGTTGTTTTTAGAAAGCAGTAATTTCATCTATCATAACTTCTGCCAAATCCTTTAATAATCTTATTGGTTCATTTAGAAAAGAGAATCTTCTTTTTCTTAGTTGTATAC
>WAOB01000034.1 GCA_015521505.1 Nanobdellati archaeon
ACGGCGAAGTATTGGAAGGTCTCAATATAAACCATCCATCTTCAAATATAACTTTAACACCATCAGTTGTATCAATTGTATAACCTTTCTTAAGAAGTTTCTCCTTTATATTTTCTACAATTTTAAATTTTATCCTATCATCGTATCTAAAATTCTTCGTAATATTCGGATAAGAAGGTATTTGATCAACAATTTCGGATAATTTTAAATCGTTTTTGCTTAGAATCTCTGCCAATCTTAGGACAACGAGTAAAGGATCATCAAAGTAATAAAAATCTGCTAGGAAAAAGTGACTTGAGAGTTCGACACCTAATCTCGCCTTATATTTTTTCATAGCTTCTGTTATAAAAACATCTCCTACTCTAACCCTATAAATTTTAACACCAAGCTTTCCGAGTTCTTGTTCTAATATCATTGAACATGATACGTTAGCAACTACGTTAAGCTCCTTTTTATCCTTAAGCATATCCTTTGCTATTATTATGGCTACCTTTTCATTAGGGACAACTCGTCCTTTATCATCAACAATTATGACACGGTCACCATCACCATCAAATCCAGCTCCAAAATCTAGATTAAGACTTCTAACAATCTCTTTAAGTTGATAAAGACTCTCATCCGTAGGCTCAGGATCTCTACCTGGAAATCTACCATCGGGTTGAGCATTTAGTGATATTATATTTAAACCAAATTCTCTAAGTATATATGGAGCAACAACGCTTTGTGCACCGTTACCACAGTCGATAGCTATGTTAAATTCCTTTTCAATACTTATCTTTTTCGAAATATATTCGTAATATTTTCTGATAATGTTTTGATTCTCTATCTTATATATGTTTCCAATTTTATCCCAATCAACTAATCTAAATTTTCCGGAATAAAATATTTCCTTAATTTTCTGGTTTTCTATGGTATATCCAGTTCCGTCTGAATGTCTAAATCTTATCCCGTTAAATTCTGGAGGATTATGGCTAGCGGTTATATATGCACCGGAATCATAATCCCCTACAAATACTTCAAAGTTGAAAAGAGGAATGGGTAAGAGAGTAGAATAGTATATTTCTACACCAGTAGAAGCTAAACCTGAAATAAATGCATGCTGCAATATTTCACTACTGGTTCTATTATCTCTAGCAACAAATACTTTCGAATCCTTGTCTAAAAATGTACCATACGCATATCCAATTCGAACCATAACATCAGGCGTTAAATCTTTGCCAAATATTCCTCTTATATCATATGCTCTAAAAATATGCTCTAGTTCACTTAGTAACATATGAATATAACTTTTTATTAACATTTATTTAATAGAACAGTGATTAAAGTAGAGAGAAGAATCGTTAGAATTACTTTTATTAAGCTTTTTCAGATCATTAGCATTGGAACTGATTTTTATCTTTCCATTACAACGTCGCTAAGAAGCCTTGCTCTTCAAAAGCGGGGGGATGAAGGTGCAATGGCAATTGAAACGTTTATATAGATTATAAATAATTTATGAAAAAAGCAGAGAAGCAAATGCATAAAACATTGAAAAGAACTAACATATTTAAATTACATCCAACAAAAGAACAAGATTATATAAGGAGACAAGCTTAGCTAAGAGGAGAGAGTTCAAATTGTATGAAAAATCTTATTTCTATGGTAGACGGCTTCATCTAGGAGTTAAAAATTGGTTTTATGATAACTCCATTAGGAAGTGGATTAAATTATATTGCTGAGTTTAAATAATATTTAAATTCCTCCTCATTATGTTCCGTTAAATTATTATCAGTAAGATGAAAAATGAATAATGTTTGGAATATGTTTAATAATAGCAGGATTAATAATAGGAAATGCTTCTGTAAGAGCAAATAAAGTAAGTAGTACTGAAATAAAACATTTATTTTCACCAATAGATGATGTACGTAAATATCTAATTAATGAGCGTTCTTCAGAGAAATTAAATAACTATGCCAAATATTTAGTGAAAAAGTATAATAAAACCATTTCCATAAGTGAATAAAATACGGAAAGAGAGTTTTTACACCTTCCATATAAGTTTTAAGTCCTTAGAGTTAAAAATAGTAGAGGTTTTAATCAGGAAAATTAACATAAAAAGGAAAAAAGCTAAACTACTTGTTTGAAATCCTATTTCTATTAATAAAATCATGTGCGACATTATAACAGAAATTAATACTTTTCTTACAACATCAGGATTCCTGATTTCACTTATAATTTTTAAATATAATCCTATGAATATAGAAAGAATTGGAAGGATATATATGCCAAAATATTCGTAAGCATTTCCTATGAAAGTTTTTGTAAGTATAACTTCCGATTCTATTTTCTCTCCAGAAATAATACGATCAAACGTTTTAATTGTAAATGCAGCTCTATAAAAAGGATATAAAAAGATAGGAATTTTCCACATACTATAATAAACATTTATAATAATATATCTGTCTCTTATACACATCTCCGAG
>WAOB01000035.1 GCA_015521505.1 Nanobdellati archaeon
ATCAAAACAAAGTAGATTTCACAAAAGCTTGGATACCTTTAAACCAGATAGCCATAAGTTATAACAACCCTTCAAATATATTAGGAAACAACAACAAAATAGACACAATCTTCTTAGATGTAACTTTACAAAACATCTCAGATACTTATGGCTTAACCTCCTCAAGTGTTTTAAACATAGGAGGTATTAACTCTGCAGGCAGTATACTAGCAGGAGGAAAAATTTATGGAAGTAACGGTTTAGAGATAAGAGATGGTAACATAACATTAAATAATATATATGTCTCTGAAATTAACAAACATGTCGGAATAGGGATAGAATACACTACCGCAATGCTTGAAGTTATGAATCTTACAAACCATAGCGCTGTGAGGATTACTACAAACAACAGCTTCTATGCAGTAATTCAATTATACAAATATAACGGATCAAATTACGATGGTTGGTCTATCGGTGTTGACGAAAATAAGTACTTCTTTATAAATTATGATTTCAAAGAAAGTAAAGGCTTGTTCAATGCATTAAAAATAGATAAGTATGGTAATATAGGTATTGGAGTTATCTCAAATCCACGAGCAAAGTTGGATCTGAATGGAACTTTATACCTTGGAGGAGGTGGTGGTGCGGGAGGGTTTCCTTCAATAATAGGTGCAGAAAAAACAGACAATATTGTGTTATTTCCAACCCATGATCCAACAACAGGAGATACAGAGCTTAGAATATATATAGAAGATGATCCCACAGATTCTTTAACTATTTATGGAAGTAGTTGTAAAGGTGGTGGATGTAACAATTTAGTATACTCTATATTAGCACACAAATTAGAAGCATCAGGAAATGTATATCATGCGGCAAATATCACATACCAAAGACTAAAACCATTATGTGATCCTTCCCTGTACGGGGCAAATTATTCTGCAGTATGGGAAAGAAACAATAACTGTTATCTAAGGTTCGATCCTCCCAACGGATCAACATTCTATGAGGCAAGGAAAAAATGTGAAGAAATTGATGCATATTTAGTTACAATAGCTTCTCAAGACGAGATGGATTTTCTAAACTCTTCCTTGTTGTACTTTACAGCACCTCCCGAACACAATTATTGGATTGGTTATAGCGATGCAAGAATAGAAGGACAGTGGGAATGGATTACTGGAGAAGTAGCAGTAATAGATCAAAATACAACCTATGAATATTGGGCATCTGGTCAACCAGATGATGGCGCAGGAAATGAAGATTGCGCCCATATATGGTATAAACAACATTTTGCATTTCCCCAATGGAATGATCTCAACTGCGGATGGAGAGATGGTTCTCCTGTGGGGAGAACATATATAAACGGCTTCATCTGTGAGAAAGAATTCTAAAACCTTTATAAATATTTGCTAAAAACAATATTTCTTATGGATTCCACGAAGAAAGAAATACACTTGAAAGTTGCTGAAATACCGAGCAGTGTTCAGTCAGATATCGGCATCAATATAGTAAGAATAGATTCTAAGAAAATGGAAGAAATAGGAGTTAAAGAAGGAGATGTCGTAGAAATAGAAGGTTCAAGAAAAACAGCAGCCATTGCTTTAAGGGCATATCCTTCTGATATTGGTATAAATATAATAAGGATGGACGGCATAACCAGAAGGAATGCAGGAACAAGCATAGGAGAAGTAGTTAAAGTAAAAAAAGCGAATGTTAAAGAAGCAAAAGAAATTGTTTTGGCACCGGCAGAGAGAGGAATAATACTCCACATACCAAACGAGTACATGAAAAGAGCATTGATGAACAGAGTAGTAGTCAAAGGAGACTTTCTCTTGCCTTATTCAAGAAGAGGAGCAAGATTTTTCCCACCATCCAGAGAGGATTTCTTTGGATTTGGTTTAAATGATATTCAATTTAGGGTGGTTGATACAAAACCCTCTGGGATAGTTAAGATAACAGAATTGACCAATGTCAAAATCCTTTCAAAAGCAGTAGATATTAAAGAAGAGGAAAAGGTTCCCTCAGTAAGTTATGAAGACATCGGGGGTTTAAGAGATACCATAAAAAAGATTAGAGAAATGATAGAATTGCCTTTAAAACATCCTCAATTGTTTGAAAGGTTGGGTATAGAACCTCCAAAAGGTATTTTATTGTATGGACCTCCTGGAACAGGTAAAACATTAATAGCAAAGGCAGTTGCTAATGAATCTGGTTCAAGGTTTATTTCCATAAACGGTCCTGAAATAACAAGCAAGTGGTATGGAGAAAGCGAGAAGAAAATAAGAGATATTTTTAAAGAAGCAGAAGAAAATGCTCCTGCCATAATATTTATAGATGAGATTGATGCAATTGCTCCAAAAAGAGAAGAAGTGGTGGGAGAGGTTGAAAGAAGAATAGTCGCTCAATTATTAGCAAGTATGGACGGGTTAAAAGGTAGAGGACAAGTTGTGGTTATAGGGGCCACAAATAGACCAGACGCAATAGATCCTGCTCTGAGAAGACCCGGGAGGTTTGATAGAGAGATAGAAATAGGAGTACCTAATAAAGAGGGAAGAAAAGAAATTTTGCAGATAAAAACACGGAATATGCCTCTCTATAACTTTGATGATAATGTTGCATTCTCGTTAATTCAACAAAAAGTAGACAACAAGAAAGCAATAAATGGAGTAAAAAGAAAATATCAATCGCTCTTTGTTAAAATACCAATAAACAAAAGATTTGAGATTATTGATTTATATGGTAAAAAAATAGTAGATGCTTTGAAAGAGTTTGTGTTTGTGCACTACCCTGAAGAAGAAATCGATTGGAAAGAAATAGATCAAAATATTTTGAAGGTAGAGGCATTTTTTAACAATAAGAAATATAGAAAAATGGTGGAAGATTTAACTGAAAGAAAGTTTCCATATATAAGAAAAATAAACGACGACATCGTGATAAAATACAAAAAAGAAGAGATATTGGATATTCTTCATACTCTAAATATTGATGATAAAATCAT
>WAOB01000036.1 GCA_015521505.1 Nanobdellati archaeon
TTTCTAATCTCCTCCTCTCTATAAATGCCTCGAGTAGCATAGTTTAAAGCATCCTTATCTATATCTCCAGCGTAAATTTTAATCATGTATTTATCAAGATCTTTTTTTAAGTACTCATTAACTAACATAGATAGACTATATGCTTCTTGACCAGTTGAACAACCTGCAGACAACATGAAAATCGTTTTCTTCTTGAAAATACTGGGAAATATTTTCTCATAGATATATTTGAAAACTTCTTTATCTCTGAAAAATTCCGTATAATTTATTGCTATGTAATTTATGAGATATTCCAATTCGTTCTTGTTTTTGACAAGATATTTGTAATACTCCTGAAAACTTTTTATTTCAAGTTCAGCCATCCTTGATGTAATTCTTCTCATCAAATATTTCTTGTCATAATATCGCATGTTTATATTAAAATTCCTAGTCATAAGATTTAGGATTATACTGAAAAATTTTTCATCGTTCATATCTCTAACGTATATAAATTTGTTTTAACAATTGCTTTACCTGTATTTGCATGAAAAAAAACTGTTCTTAAGATTCTTCCACCTACATCTTCACCAACTATTCTTATACCTAAATTTTTTAACGTCTTTTTAACAGATTCCACATTTTTCTTACCAATACATATCATTCCAGATTGAAATATATCTGATCCTCCAACAATTTTAGCAACGATATCATGTTTATTCGTACCATATTTTTTCATCTCTTCAAGTAAATATATCGCCGCTTTATCTCCAAACTTTGGATATTCCTCATAGCTAATATGACTATCCGACTTAGGTAAAATCACATGAGACATTCCTGCGATTTTTCTTTTCTTATCGTAAAACATCAAAGCTACACAGGAAGATAACGAATAAGCTACTAGTATGCCATCTTTTTCTAATACTTTTGCTTCACCAATGTTGACTAAAAGTTTAGAAACCATATTTCTCCTTAATTATCTTAAACAACTTGTTTAGATTTTCCTTTGATAGCAATAAAGCTATATAGCATATGCTTTCATCCTTTTCCAAAAAGATTTTAGTTTCATTTATTATAACTTCCTCATATTTTGAAATATCATCCATGACAATTTTCATTAAAATCTTGTTTATGTTAAGAACATCGATTATTTGAGAATCCGTTGAAATTATTTCAATGTTTAGGAATCTTCCTATTGAATTTATATAGGAATAAGTTATTATATCATTATACCTCATAATCTTGTATTTATCAATTCTTGTAATTTCTTCTAAACTTTTTCCGAGTAGCTTTTCTAAAAAACTTCTCGTATAAATGTTAAGTATTCCACCAGATAGGTCTCCTTCTATGTTTGAATATATCGTTAAGCATATATCCTTGTTATTCTTTGATAGCGTAGCAACAAAGTCCTTTATATTCTTAACATAAACTGCTGGTATTGAAATGTTTATACTTTTATCAATCATACTACCTAAAGCCGTTGAAGCAGATCCAACACCTATATTTCCAATTTCTTTTATAATATCTAAATCCACATCCATTTTTTACACCCCAAAATGTTGTCTTGCGTAATTAATCAATTTGTTAAAATCATCATCCGATACAAACAAAACAAAGTAATTTTCG
This sequence comes from Nanobdellati archaeon, assembly GCA_015521505.1. GTDB lineage: Archaea > EX4484-52 > EX4484-52 > EX4484-52 > JAADEF01 > WAOB01. The sequence continues at coordinate 1,603 of WAOB01000036.1, forward strand.
TAAGGTTTATTTTTAACAGATGTTTTAACAATTGTAAGTAACACACGCTCCTTCTTCTCTAATTCGTAAAGTAATACGTTCTCAAATATTTCTCCAATAGTCACATCAACCGTATAATCCTGTTTCTCTAAGATAAGAAAAATGTTTAAAAAATTCTTGAGTGATAGCATATAGTACGTTGATAGGAGATTCCCATATCTTATTACTTCATTTATATTAATATTGCTCTTCTTAGTAATACACTTAACGAAATCTGACGTAAGTATAAGTAAAAACGTTATCTCAACATTTCCTTTAAATTTTGTAACAATTCCAATTGCCTTTTCCTCTAGATTTTTCATTTTTACAAGGATATCTCCGATATTTTTTGTACTAACAATATATAATTCTGGTGGAGAGCTGTCAATACTTAAATTAACGATGTTTGCTAGTGCTGAAATAGAGTTTCCTATACATATGTTGGTAATTTCTTTGAAGATATCATACTTATATTCCAGATTCTCGTTCATAATTCATCACCCTTAATTATCTTAAATATATTAAGTATTGGAACAATTTCACCAGAACCAAGTATAGTCATTCCTGAAAATATACTTTCACGCCTATCTATTATAGATGTTTCAAAATTCTTTACAACAATATCTTCCATTGAATGAATCCTATCTATTGAAAGACCGTAAAACTTACTTTCTTCTGCTATTATTAATAGATAATTCTCATCTCCACCTCGTCCAAGACCAAGCTTTTCTTTTAGAGATACTATGGATACTGTTTTATCTCTATGTAAATATAGACAGGCATCATTAAATCGTTTTAATCTTTTCTTATCAATCTTTATAATTTCTCCTATTAAATATATAGGAACAGCATACTTTCTATTAAGGACTTCGACGATTAGTGCTTTTATTATTGCTATATTTACTGGAATTTTCAACATAACTCTTGTTCCAACATCTTTCTCTGTTTCTATTAAAACTTTCCCTCCCAGTGCTTCTATTCTTGATTTAACTATATCCAAACCAAAACCTCTACCAGAATATTGTGTTGCTCCTTCTTTTGTTGAAAAACCTGGCTTAAATATCAGCTCTAAAGCCTTTTCATCCGGTATGTTTAAATCGGAGATCATTCCTAGCTCATAAGCTTTTTTCTTAATTTTATCGATATCTATTCCTTTACCATCATCCTCCACAGTTATTATACAGTAATCCTTTTCTCTTCTTGCAATTAATTTAACATTACCTTTTTTATCCTTTCCTTTCTTTATTCTTTCTTCTGGAGGTTCTATACCGTGATCAATTGCGTTTCTAAGAAGATGTATCAAAGCTTCATCTAACTCGTTTATTATGCTTCTATCTATCTCTATATTTTCACCTTCTATTGAGAAGTTTATCTCCTTTCCTAAACTTCTTGATATTTCACGAACCATTCTATAATACTTTGAAAATATAATTTCAAGAGGAACAAGTCTTATTTCAAGAATTAACCTTTGTAGTTCAGATATGTTTTTATCAAAGATACTTTTTATCTTATCAAGCTCATCCAGATTCTTATCTTTAAGAACATGAGCAAATCTAATCTTTGCAATAGATAATTCTTCGACACAACCCATTAATCGGTCTAACTGTTCAGATCTAATTTTAATGAACTTAATCTGTTTTCGCTCTTCCTCTTTTTTCTCAACACCTGGAACTTTTTCAGCTTCACGTAGAATTTCACCGTCTTTAAATTCTTCTATCTTAGATACTATTTCCGAGATGTTTAAAGAGGATTTTACTTCTTCAACATCTTTATCCGTTTCAATTATGAGAGTAAATTTATCAACACCTTTTTCTATCTTATCGAGAGATGGTTCTGATTTGATTATGTTGCTAATCTTTTTAAGATTATAAATGACTTGAAAACACCTTACATCTTTCATTTGAGATCTCTTATCAACAGATATCTCAATTCGATATTTTTTCTTTTTGCTAATTTTTCTTTTCTTACTCTGATCAACTTTAATCCTTTGATCTTTTAGTGACTCAATATCTTTCATAAGTTCTTCTATTCGATCGCTATGTTTCTTTTCTAGGATATCATAAAATATGTCTAAGGACTTATAAATCAATGAAATAACGTAATCGTTTAATTCTATATTTCCATTTATTATTTCTTTCAGAATACTTTCCATTTGATGTGCAATTTTTGATAAATCCGATAACCCCACTATTCCTGCAGATCCTTTAATCGTATGATATATTCTAAAAAGTTCGTTCAAATTGTTTTCGACGTTTTCACCTCTCTCAATCTCTGATAAAATTTTATTCATTCGATTCACAAGTTCTTGTAACTCGTATAAAAATTCTTCCAAAATTTCTTCTCTCATATTTCTGGAGTCAGTATATTATCCAGATTCAAAATTATAATTATATCGTCACCTCTTCTTATCAATCCCTTTATATATTTCTCACTTAACTTAACGTCCCCGTATTTAATTTCTTCAATTTCATTTTCAGATACTTTAAGAACACCTTTTACTTTATCCACGAGTAATCCGTAAAGTTCATTGTTCTTTTTAACTATTATAATTTTCTTCGAGTTCTCTTTTTTATCTTCTATTCCTATTCTTTTACCTAAGTCAATTATGGGTATTATTTTACCTCTTAGATTTATTACACCAAGTATAAAATCTGGAACTTTTGGCAAAGGAGTTACTTCCTGATATTTAACAACTTCTTGAACTTCAGAAATGTCAAGAGCGTATTCATTTTCTCCTATCATAAAAGATACCAAGATTATCTGATCCATTTTTCATCACCCCTGCTTTAAGACGTTCTCAATTTCTCTAATTACTCCTTCCGCTTGAAATGGTTTAACTATATATCCTTTAGCACCAACTTTTATCGCTTCTTTAACTTTTTCATTTTGTCCTAAACTTGTACACATAATGATCTTTGCGTTTGGATCCTTTGACACTATTTGCTTAGTAGCTTCAATACCATCCATAACTGGCATTACAATATCCATTAGAACAACATCCGGTTTTAGTTTGAAGTACATATCAACAGCTTCCTTTCCATTACTTGCTTCTCCTACAATTTCATATCTCTGTGAGAGGATTTTCTTCAAAATATTTCTCATAAAGGCTGAATCATCAACTATTAAGATGCGAACCATAATATATGGTATTTATAATTTAAACTTCTTCAAAAATGCCTCCAACTCTTCAATCTTTGTTTTAACTTCTTCTAAACTTTTCATGTAGTTACTTATATTGCTTTCTATTTCTTTGATTGATGCATGAATCTCTTCACTAGCAGCGGCGGTTGATTCAATTGCAACTGATATTTTATCGGAAAATTCCTCTATTTCTTTAATTTTACCCAATTGTGTCTTTAAGTTTTTACTTATTTCTTCCATTCTCTTCATCACCTTCATTATCTCCTCGTAAATTTTGCCAAAGATGTTGATCAAGTCTCCTATTTGATTTGTATACTGTTTTATCAACTCAGTAGATTTGCCTATGGTTTTGTTCATGGATTCAATTCTGTTCAATACTTCATTAACAATGTTTTCTATCTGCTCTGCAGATTTGGTTGAATTTTCAGCTAACTTTCTAATCTCATCAGCAACTACAGCAAATCCTCTTCCATACTCTCCAGCTCTAGCAGCTTCGATTGCGGCATTTAAAGCAAGAAGATTTGTTTGTTCAGCAATTCCAGTTATTACATCTATAATCCTTATGATTTGTTTAGATTTCTCACCCAAATCGTTTATTTCGTTTGAAATATTTGTGAAAACATCCAGAGTATTCTTTGTTGCTACGGTTGCAGTTTCTGCATGACGTTTACCTATATTTATATCCTTTTCTACCTCTTTAAATACGTTAAAGGTTTCATTTGTAAAATTGAAAATGCTTTCAAATACATTTGTAAAGTTTTTAATCTCGTTGTTTATTTTATCAATGTTAGATGCTAATTGCTGAGCATCATTAGCTATTTGCTCCGTTGCTTTTGTTATTTGTCCTACAGAGCTTTTACTTTCCTTAATAAAGTTATAAGTTTGATCATATGTGTTTTTAAACATTTCAACATCATCATACATCTGCTTTATTATAGATCTAATATTATCTCTAATATTTAATAATATTTGTTTCATATCTCTAATGGCTTGATTTTTATCCTCGATTTCTAAACTTACGCTTAGATTTCCTTTGGAGATTTCATCTGCAAATTTTTTCATCGTTTGTATTCCTTGTATTAAAGCTTTGTTTATTTCTACAATCTTTTGTTCTTTTTCTTTGACATTTCTTAAATCGTATAACATTTTAAGAACAGCAACATTTTCTCCCTTTTTATTTTTTATTGGAGTTGTGTATATTATTACAGGTATCTTTTCACCATTTCTATTGATTATATGAAGTTCTCTTTTGGTTGATTTGACTATATTATTTAGAACCATATAGCTTGAACATCTTGGCGTATGACAGGCAGGATTTTTCTCATAGTGAGTATATTCGTAACAGTGTTTTATACCCATCAACTCACTTCTACTATAACCAAACAGTTTCTCAGCTGCTGGATTCATATAGATACATAGGAAGTTTCTATCGGTTATATAAGCTGGAATTTCTAAATGTTCAAGCATACTAGTTATTATCTTAAATTCAAGACTATCTTTAAAATCTTTGGATAAGCTCA
>WAOB01000037.1 GCA_015521505.1 Nanobdellati archaeon
ATATTAATATACCACACACCTACATGTAATTGTTGTAATGGGTATATAGAATATCTAAAACAAAACGGATATGATGTCAATAGCATATTGGTTAGCGATCCAGAAATAATTAAGATAAAAAGTAAAAATAACATACCTTACAGTCTATGGTCATGTCATACGTTTATCTATAAGAGATATGTGTTTGAAGGTCATTTACCTCTTGAAAGTATAGAGGATTTCTTAGAGAATCCAACAGGTATGGGGTTAGCATTACCTGGCATGCCACCCGGCAGCCCTGGTATGGGAGGAGTTAAAACACAACCATTTAATGTTTTAGTAATAAAAGATAACCTACAATATGATGTTTTCGGATCATATTGATAAAAAGGTGAGAGCATATGAGAAAAAAAGAGAAAGTTGATGTAAAAGATCTATTAATCATAGGGCTTTTGGTATTCGGATTGATTATAGCAGGCATGCAAGGATATGCATTAATAGAAATACAAAGCAAAATAGAGGAATTAGAGGAGTTAGCAAAAAATCCAATATTGATTGATACTGATCTTACCTCATCAAACACTGTAGGTTCGTCTCTACCCGGAATGGTGGGTGGATGTTAATCTACATACAGGTGGTCTAGATGAAGATGTTTTACCTTATTTTGATAATAATGGTGTCATTGCTTAATGTTTATGGGCACGGGGGAGTTGATGAGGCTAAAGACAAGTATGTAGATTCAATATTAAACTCTTCTATTCCTTGCAAGGAGTTAAGTAACCAAGACTTGGTAATGATAGGAGATTATTTTATGGAGTTAATGCATCCTCAAAATCATAAGATAATAGAAAAGGTTGTATGTAATAATGATGAAGCATGTTTAAACCAAATACATATAAGTGTTGCAAAAAACACATATTGCTCTAAATTTCATGATTATGGTTGGTTTGGTGGTTATATGCATGATGGAGGGATGATGTATTACGGGATGTTCTTTTATCCGCTTATTGTGTTGTTGTTAATTGTGTTAATAGTTGTAATAATTGTTATTGGATTAAAAGACAACACACCTAAAAGAAAAAAGTAATTCGTGTGATGTCCTATGGAAACAAAAAAAGAAATAATTATTTATCCAATCATCATTTTAATTTTCATCATTTTAAGTTTTTTTATTTATACTCTATTTCTTTACATAAAAGCCAACAGTCTGCTCAATACATATTCAGAAAGAATAGATATTAGAGTGATCTCTCTTCTTCCTGTGTGTAGTGGATGCGAGAATACAACATACATAATAGAGAAAATAAATAGCAACAAGAGAATAAACATAGCAGAATATAATATAATAACCGAGATGGAAATGTTAAAAAACATTTCAATTAAATACAACATAACGAAGTTACCTGCAATAATCATAAAGACAGAAAACATCTCGAGAATAAATGTTGAAGGATTTGAAATGAGAAATGATAGTTTCGTTTATGAAACAACTAAAATACCTTATTATGACTTAAAGAGCGAACAAGAAGTAGGAAAGGTGAAAGTTATAACATTTAATTATGATAAATGTGATGTGTGTATGGACATAAACCAGATAATCTTTTACTTAAATCAATCTGGAGTTTATATAGAGAGCATAAAAGAAGGTAATGCAAAGGAGTTTGGCATAAAGAAGTTGCCTTCTCTTGCATTCTCAGATGATATATTAGCATATAGAGGAACATTTCTCTCATTAGCAGAATATTTAAATATTACAATAATAAATGGTAAAAGATATTTCGTATTTAAGCCCTTTCCTCCTTACTACGACATAGGTAAAAAAAGAATAATAGGTAAAGTAAATTTAACATATATAGTTGATAGAAATTGTGAGAATTGTTATGATGTTACAATACATAAACAAATACTTCAAAGATTAGGTATTTATATAGAAAATGAAACTTATAAAGAGTACACTGAACTAAATGAAGATATCAAAGAAAAGATAAGTATTATACCTACAGTAGTGATAGAAGGAGATTTATTCGCATACAGAAACTTAGAAGCCGTATTAAGACAAGTAGGATATTGGGATGAAAAGTTATTTATTTTCACAAATCCAAAGGCTTTAGGATTAAATGAAAGTACATATATAAAGATAAAGTAGAAGTAATGACAAACAAAATCTTCTCGGAAAACCACATATATTTCTTTTTTAAAATTTACTGAAATACACTATATATCTACAGGTGATACAAATGGAAAAAGTGAAATTTGAAACGATGGAAACAAAGGAAATAAAGTTTGGAAAGAACAACTTTATAGAAGTCGCAAGAAAAAAAGCAATAACACAGGAAGGTGAAAACGAGTTTTTATCCATCAGTAGAGGATACTATAATCAAGAGAATGAAAAAAGATACAAGGCAAATATAGCAATGCCGTATGAGAAAGATTTCATAAACAACCTTATAGAATCTCTCAAGTCTATATAAGGTAAAGATTTTGTCTTTTATTTTTATTTTTAAATTTATTCCCCCTTCAGTCATATTTATGGATAAAACAGCCGAAAACTTGGTTAAAGAAACGTGTAAATGGTTAGAAAAGATAAAAAATCTTGACTATGAAATCAAAGAAGAATATAAAAACATAAAAAGCAACATAGAAGCGTATATTAAAGATGCAGAGCATTTTCTTAATAAGAAGATGTATATAGAAGCATTTGAATCTGTTGTGTGGGCGTGGGCATGGATAGAGATTTCTGAATATTTAGGAATTGCCAAAATAAAAAGGTGATATAAAAATGTTAAGAATAATATTTTTAGGAACTAGCGCTGCGATACCTATAAAGGATAGAAATACACCATGTATTTATTTTGAACATGATTATGATGTTAGATTCTTATTTGATGTTGGAGAATGTTGTCAAAAAATGCTCATGAGCAATAATCTAAAATTTATGAGAATAAATCACATCTTTATCTCTCATTGGCATGCTGATCATTTTGCTGGTTTAATTGGTTTAATACATACAATGGCACTAGAAGGCAGAACAAAAGACCTTCATATTTACGGACCAAGGAGAACCAAGGAATTCTTGGATAAACTTTTGAAAACAGGATACTATGCAAAAAGGTTTAAAGTTATCCCTCATGAATTGAAAGATAATGATGTAGTAGAATTTGATAACTTTATCATAAAGGCATTTAGTGTTGAACATAGAGTGCCTGCTTTAGGCTATGTTTTTGAGGAAAAACCTAAACTAAAAGCAAATATGGAAAAGGCAAAAAAATTTGGATTAAAAACAGGTCCTCTGATTGGGAGACTCAAAAGAGGAGAAACAATTAAATTTAAAGGTCATATTATAAAACCTGAAGACGTGATAGAAGAAGTTAAAGGATTAAAGGTAGTTTATTCTGGAGATACAAGATACTGTCAAAGTCTGCTGAATAATTCAAAAGAGGCAGATTTACTTATTTCAGAAGCAACAATCGATGAGAAAGATTATGATGAGACAATATATCATCTAACTAACGAGGAAGCAGCACAAATAGCAAAAGAGGCAAATGTGAAAAGATTAATCTTAACCCATATATCTAGAAGATACACATCCAAAGTTCAGGAGATAAATATTTTCTTAGAAAAGGCAAAAAAGATATTCCCTAACACAGAACTTGCTTACGATGGAATGGAGATTGTATTGAAGAAAAGGTAGAAATAACATATTACATTTCACTATCCTAACATCCTTCTAACCATAGACTATGATAGACAATTACCTACTACCATCCAGGAATATCGACTTTACTATCACTTTTATTCTTCTAAAGGAGATGCTGAAACGTGTTTTATTATAACAATGTCTCCAACTGCTTTGACCATATTGTAAGGTATAATAACTCCTTTTTGTCCTCCCACCAGATCATGTAAATAAGACCCTCTTATAGCATTAACTATAACAGACCTAACTCTAAATCTTTGTAAATCAACCTCTATGTCAGTTATCTTACCACAATACATCCCCTTATCTGTAAACATGTCCTTTCCAACAAGTTTGGAATAAAATTCCTCTGTTGCCATCAACACCACCCGACCATACTTAATTATAAATATCAACATTTAAATATTTAAATACTTCCATCATACAGGAATTACAAAAACTCAATACCTAATTTCTCCTCTATCTCCTTCTTTGCTTCGAATTCTCTCTCTTCTACTTCTTCAAAGAAAGAACTACTCTTAACTCCTGTGACAATAATCATAACCCTTAATGTCTCTCCAAGTTCTGGCTCAACAGCAGCACCCCATATAACCTTTGCTGCTCTATCAAGTTTGGAAGTAACAGCATAAACTACTTCCTTTGCTTCTTTTAGAGATAAATCAGCGCCTCCTGAAACATGAATTAAAGCACCTTTCGCCCCCTCAATATCAACATCCAATAATGGATTATTCAATGCCTTGTTTACTGCCTCGGATGCTCTATTTTCCGTATCGCTCTCTCCCATACCTATCATTGCATATCCTCCATCACTCATCACAGCTTTAACATCTGCAAAATCAAGATTTATTAAAGCATCTTTTGTTATTAATTCAGAAATACCCTTAACAGCATTAACTAAAATCTCATCTGCAATCTTGAATGCTGTAACAATAGACACATTAGGAACTAGTTCTAAAAGCTTATCGTTGGGAATGACAATTAATGTATCAACATTTTCCCTCAGTTTTTCTAATCCCTTCTTAGCATTCTCCATTCTGTGATATCCCTCCATACTAAATGGTAGTGTGACCACTCCCACAACTAAAGCACCTTCCTTTTGAGCAATCTCTGCAACAACAGGGGCAGAACCAGTTCCAGTTCCTCCTCCTAAACCTGCGGTTACAAAAACCAAATCGTATCCTTCTATAGCAGATTTTATATCGTCTTTACTTTCTTTTGCTGCTGCTTCCCCAACATTTGGATTGCTTCCTGCACCTAAACCCCCCGTAATATCCTTACCGATAAGGATCTTCTCGTCTGCCTCTGTATAAAGCAAATCTTGAGCATCAGTGTTAATAGCAACTAGTTTAACGCCCTCAATACCCACCTGAGACATCCTCGTAATTGTGTTGTTTCCAGCACCTCCACATCCTACAACAGCAATTTTTGCTCTTGTTCTTTCTAAAACTTTGTGTAAATCATCTTTTTTTGTTATTTTTTTCTGTGGTTTTTTGCTTGATTCTTCACTAGAAGTTGATTTCTTTGCTTGCCTTTTTGTTGCAGTCTCCTCCATTTTCTCATTTTCCAGGGCCTTTTTAATTATACTCTCCATGGAATCCACCTTCTTAAGCATTACATTAACATTACATTAACAAAACTATAATTATATTCTAATTAAGCAAATCTTTTAAAATGTTATGTGTATATCGATATATTATGATACTCTCTTACAAAAACCGAAAAACTAAGCAAACATTAATCATTATTTTAATCTTAAGTATCTCCTTCATTTATGTTGGTCGTATTCCTTTATCATATACTTTAAATGATAAAAATGTTTTTATCGATCCTTTGATAAAAATAGATCATAAAAAAACCCTCTCTAAGATATACGAAAATAAAACTAAAAGATCTCTGAGTTATTCCTATCC
>WAOB01000038.1 GCA_015521505.1 Nanobdellati archaeon
TCTGCTATTCTCTTTTTATCTACTGCTGCAGTCAATAAATACTCCTTTCCACAATATCTACATCTAAGCACTGACACCATTTTTGTTCACCTTCCTTTCTTCATACTTTTTAGCATATTCATTAATCCAATCCTCATAGCTCTCTAGATAATACTTTAGCATATTGCTCATCTTTACTCGCAAATAGTCTCTTTTAGCAACTTGTTTCATCTCTATAGAGATATTACATCCTGTAAAATGAATCTCCCAATCATCATAATCCTCATATTCTTTTCCACATAAACAGATGTAGTTTTTCATAGCAACCACCTCAAACATAAAAAGTCCTAATCGCTCTCATTATAACATCTATCTCTTGTTCTATGTCTTTGCTTTTCTCTAATTGAGAAACAAACTGCTCAACATCTTGCTGTTTTATGTCAAGAAGATAAACATCTCTTAGTCTCTTAGTTACTTTTGCAGAAGCTTCTATGTATTCTTGTGTCATTGCTCCATATTTCTTAAATATTCTTTTTCTAAACATCGCAAGCTCTATTAAAAGCTTCTTTATATTTTCTTCTCTATTATTTAGTTTCTCTATGTTTGAGTTTGATACAGATAAAACTCTATCTAATTTGTTTATTCTTTCTTTAATATCCTTTGGAAGTAGAGAATATAATTCATTAGAGAATTTCTTTATTAGCTGTGAGTAAGGAGGGTTAAAGACATAGAACTTAATCTTCTTTGCATTCTTTTTGTTTTTAGAGGTTGTAAATACTAACCTCTTTAATGAGAATGTAAGAACATCGTCTTCTGTTTCGGAGATTATTCCTTTGTTTTCAAGTTCCGTTAATATATGTCTTATATCTCCATTGTTATATCCCGTTACTTTATGTATTAGTCTCTGATAGAAAGCATCATATCTAGAAAATAAAACCATCGCAGTAAGCTCTATCTTCGTTTTTGTTTTTGTTAGATTAATAAAATAAGATAGAGGTTGTATAACCATAACCAACTCTTTAAGAGAAATATTTCTATCTTCTAATATTGAGGTGATGAGGTTATAACCAACCAACCTCTTTTTTTCTTCTATATTATATATATTTTTATGGGTTGGTTGTGGTTGTATAACCTCAACCTCAATATTCTCTCGTTCTCTATTATCTTTTACCCCATCTCCCTTCCTGGGATGTGAGGTGGGGTTGCCATTTGGCAGCCCTACACTTACACCCGGGTTAATGGTTTTAGAATCATCATTTGTGACAGCATCGCTACCTTTAATAACTTTATTTTGCTCACTCATATTATCACCGTATATCACCGTATATCACCGTATATAACACCGTATATAACCGCATCCAGGGTGTGAATATAAATAAGCCCCGTGTGGCAGCACGGGGCTTTACATTTAATGGTGAGGTGAATACACGAATGGGATTAATGACATTGATTGCTGAAGTGATCGGAGCAGCTATTTTGGCGGTAGTGTTTTTCGTCTATATACTACCGCAGTTGCTGTAGCCGATAAGAGCGGTGCTCAAGGCACCGCTCATACTTCCTTCCCATTTACTTTCCTAACCTCTACTTCTAAAATATCGTCCTTAGATAAATTCAATTTCTTAACGATTTCTATAGGGATAACTATACCAAAACTGTGTCCTGTGCTGTATACTCTCTTAGTGAATATATATCCCATCATACCACCATAATAATATATTTATGCACGATTAGATTTAAATAATTTTCTAAAACTATCTAATACTATATAATACATAACTCATATTTAAATCTTTCGGTCCCACCTTTTGGTGGTTAATATGGAATATGTAAAAGGGAGATATTACGATAGATACATAACACGAATAATAGAGATAATACTCAAAGATGAGGAAATATTAAGCATCAACAAGCAGAGAATACAAGAGTTCATAATAACTCTATCTTTACAAAACAAGAAAAAATCAACAATCTTAAAGTATCTCTCAGTTATGCATAAGTTTATAAAACATGCTAAAAGAGATATAGATGAGTTGTCAGATTATGAGTTAAAGATGATACTTTTCACACTGCAACAAGAGATGACAAGAGCAGTTTTTAGAAACTTAAAGCAAGCAGTGAAGAAATATTACTCGTTAAAAGAAAGAAATCTGTGGTGGCTAAAAATAGAAGAAGAAACAGATGTTAAAGGAAAATACATAACAGAAGAGGACTTAAAAAGAATATTTTTAAGGATTGCTCAGAGAGATAGTGAGAAAAAGAAAATATTCTATTATCTATTGTGGAAAACAGGAGCAAGAGTTGGAGAATTGTTGCTTTTAAGAAAGAGAGATATTTCTATAAAGAAAGATGTTGTCTCTTTAAAACTTGATTTGAGAGCAAAGAACAAACCTTCACGGATCATAAGAATAAAAGATAATGTTCTTGCTAAAAATCTATTAAGCATAATACTTTCTCTAAGCGATGATGAGAGAGTTTTTAACTACTCTTATTACACAATAGCAGCAGATTTCAGAAAACTGCAGAAACAAGTTTTTAACAAAGTGAAGTATCGCTTATATGATTTTCGTCATACTAAAGCAACTGATTTGTTTAACAATGAGTTTTCTTATGCGAAAATATGTAACGTGATGGGTTGGGATATTACTTCTGATGTTGCGAAGAGATATTATCATAGAGAAGTTGATAGTAGTTTCATTCTCTAAAACACTACATAAAACAAGAGCATGTAAGAATTCCTATAAGAAAACTATCGGTTGGAAGGATATGAGCACCCGCACGAGGTCCTACACCTTACGGTGCAATCATCCCTATGCTGTGCGGTCTTACGCTCAAACATAATGCCTTTACAACCCCAAATCTCACCCTCAGAACCCTACTTCCAAGGGCAAAATCCTACTTCAAAATGTCTTTTAATTTCTTAAGCAAACTTAATCTTTCCTCTTTGGTCAAGGATTTAGCACGAAGTTTATTCCATATACTTATCACTTCTCCTTTACTATCATTATGCCACAATCCTTTTATCTGTCCTCTTCTTCTTTCTCCATCTCTCTCCTGCACTTTGTAATACTTCCCTGTAACGGGATTATATATCCTCTTCCTAGCCATATAATCACCTCATAATATGATATATGCAATAACAAACGCAATGATTAAAGCAATACCTAGTAATATTCCTGTTCCAACAACACCTAATAAACCACTCATAGCAAAAGCAATTGCTAAAGGAATAATAAGCACCATAACCAAATGTATAGGTAATCCTGCTCTCGATAATGTGATTAAAGCAACTAACATAATCAATAAAGCAGTCAATACAGCACTTCCCGTAAGGTTTTGTGTTAGTGTACTAAACACGATATTGAAAAACTCTTCTGCTCCTACCATAAAACCACCTCAAAAACTCACTCCTCTTAATAACGCTATAAAGGCAAACAGATAGGGTATAAACCATACTAAAAATAATGGAACTGCAAATTCCAAAGGCAATCCATAACCAAATATTGTTAAAGGAGCAAGCAGTGTTGCAGCGAGGAAAACAAGGAAGTTCCAAATATATACTAAAGGATTAAATGTGGAAATAACAATGTTACTTGTTACTGTTGATCCTTGCGATGAATTTAAGTCTCTCTCAACACTCTCAAGCAAGTTATCTGAAATTAGCACAGTATCACTACTTTTATCAATTATTAAAAAGTGTTGCAATATTGTGTTCTGCTCATATCCAAAAACTATTGTGAAAAAATTAAACAATAACATCACAAGCAGTATTCTTGCTCCTATCATGCCATCACCTCAAAAACGCGATTATTAGGGCTATGCCTAAAACTATTGCTATAGAGCCTGCAACAAACGGCATCAGACCAGCAGCCATCAATATTCCTGTTGTTATCACAGCAACAACCATGCCAACAGCAACATTTCCAGAAACTGCAACGGCTCCTAAAACAACTAATGTTATGATTGTAAATGACATAAGAGCCTTAAAAGCATCTCCGTATTGTGAGGTATCTAATAGAATATCATTAAGCGTTGTTCCATTACTTTGATAATACCATACAAAGTATGTTCTATTAATATAGTATTCGTTTTCTCCTACTCTTTTAAAGGATGCTTCTATTTTTATACTATCTCCTATTGTTATGTTGTGTTCTGTTATATTCAAAGTATATATAATCTCTCCACCGCCTGGAGAATTATCGAGTAAATACGAATAAAGTATGTTATTGCCATTTATAACAGACATCTTCATATATTCTATGTCTGCATTAACAGAAGAAACTCTAAAGATAAATGTTGTTGTTTCATCTGTTATACTATTTCCTCGAGGAAGTAATGCATAAGACACACCATTAAACAAATTATCAAAATTTATGTCTAAAACATTTGATAGTTTTATTCTATATGATGTTGCGTAAGGTATTATCTGCTTATAGAACGAAACATAATTAGGATGCTCAACTTTTATGTAATATTCTTTTTCTGGTTTGAGGAACAAATATGCTGTTGCTGAAGCATCTGTTTTTGCCTGAGCAACAACCCTGTATGCTCCATTTATGTATGCTAAAGCACTAACTTTTGCATTATATACTGGTTCGTCTCTTGAATTAACAATATTGAAGGCAATTGTTCTTCCAACATCTATCCTCAACAAATAAGCATCCAAACTCAAACTAGTGTATGCAGGCACATTAATATAATAACTTCTTGAGACATATTCATCAGAACTTGCAGTAAACCTAATTTCTCCTGTCAAGTTATAATCAATAACTCCGAATACAAACTTATTTCCTATCCACTCATCAGTATAGATTTCTTTCATATAATAATGACAATAACTACCAGTGTTTGCAGATGTCTGAATTCTTAAAAACAACTTGTTGTCTTTAATATAATTATTATTGTATCTATAAGAAGAAAGATCAACACTTGATGTTAAACTACTGATTAGTTCCCATGTTGAACTACCAAAGTTTCTTATGTATATTCCTGTGCTCAAACAACTACTACCGCCTCGTATACTATAACTTAATCTTAATATGTCGCTTTTGTTATAGATGTAGTAGTATAGCACTTTGTTGTCTGTTACAGCACCACTACTATCTCTCGTTTCTCCAAACAAAATTGATGTATCAAACTTATTGTCTATTGTATTACTTATATCGTAATTTATGACTCCATCATCACTAAGATAACCGAAAGCAACATATTTTATGTTTTCAATTTTACCGTTTTTATATCTTATATCTACACTTGCGTTAACAACATTATCTAATGTTTCTTCATCATAAATATTAATTACTATGTCTACTTGTATTGTGTTAAAAGTGTAGTTGATACGATAACTGTTGTTCAACTCAAGACCAACTTCTTTATATTCATAACCCCATGAAGTAGCATTCAACAAATAATAACCTTCTGTTATCTCTCTCATTTTTACAAATATTGTGTAATTGTTAGTATTGTAAATATAAGTATTATTGAGAGTCAAAACCCAATCCTTTATATAATTTCCTTTATCGTCTTTTAGATAGAACTCGTGTATAAGATATATGTTAAACACCTCTTGTTTAAAGCCCATGCTATCATAAAATGTAATCTCTTTGTAATCTGTGTCATAACCTGATTTGCTTACCCACATCTTTGCTAATGTGTTATTTCCGATTTCTCTCCAATCTATAATCTTGTAGTTGAGATTATTATATGTTGTGTTCTGACCATTAACCTCAATAGTTAAATAAAAACCGTTAACATTAGCAGTTACATTTACTCCGTGAATGACATTTACTATTTTCTCACTATAAGAAGTGTCTATATCATCATCTGCAACTATTGTTATGTTGTAGTGATATCCTTTCACATCAACTGATAAATCAACTTGTGTATTATTTACATAAGCAGTATTTGAATAAATCTCTGTTCCATTTAGATAAGCATAAACTTTAATTGTTGAGTTGTCATAATCCATTACAGAGAAACTAATATTTAATTGTGTAATGCCATAATAAGTATTTTGTGAAGGTTCTATTAATGTTATGATCGGCACAGCATTACTTTGAGCAACCTGCTCCTGCCCCACACTTGTTGTTGGCTCTACACTTGAATATTCTGCAATTGCTATCCAATCAACCCATAAAGTTTCAGCCGTTTTTGTAGAAAACTCAAAATATGCATCTGTTACCGAAGGCATATTAATAGTTTCTGTATATCTTAATGTATCGTTGACATAATAATCAACACTACCACCATTGTTTACTGCTTTTGCATAAAAGAACTTACTTAAATCTAAATTTGCATTTACTTGTATGTCTGTCGTTCCATCCCACGTCCTAAAAACATGATAACCATTTCCACTATTCCAACCAAACCCAAAACCCCCTCCACTAGCACTTCTCAACCAAATTGTTCCACCATAACCTGATGTCCCTGCATTTAATCCCTCTATTGCTATTCTTCCTATCCATCTTGATTGTAAATTATATATCTTATTTGCACCTTCCATAGCATTCCACACTACACCATTTCCGTCAACTGATAATACACCTCCACTTTCAACGACATTACCTGAATTTACAACCCATTTATTCGTATCAATCACTCCATCGTTAAAATCATCAAAAAAGATAAAGACATTATCTCCATTACTTTGACTTATCGCACTTGGATTTCCATACCACATCTTTATCGTATAACTTGACGAAGCAGGAATAGAAGGAACTTTAACCCATATTCTTGTATTTGCTGTATTACACGTTCCATCCTCAATCCAATATGCTAATTCTGTAATGCCGTCTGCTTCTGTAAACCTCACATCCGAACAATCATTATTCATTTTACCTGCTGAAATTAGAGAAGCCGTATCAATTGTCACGAGAACTTGATAATTTGTTAAAGTATTGCTATTCTGCGTATTGTCAATAGTAATGTCTCTATAATACTGCCAGCCTGTAAGAGCATAACCGCTACTTAAAAATATGCTAAATGCAAACAACATTAATAAAAAAGTTATGCTTTTTCTCATCTGTTAATCACCTTAAAATATTCTGTCTTCAAAAATCAAAATCAACGTATATCCGTCCTCTTTTGTTGTAACTCCTACCAATTTCAAGTTATACTTATCTTCAAATTCTTTTATTTTCTTTGCGCTTAGTTCAATATTTTTTCTTTCTGTATCAAAATAAATCTTAACAAAATCAAAACTAATCTCAACATTATAGATATACCCTAATTCGTCAAAAAAATCTTTCATCTCACTTAATATTTCCTTACATCCTCTCATAATGTCACCTCACAACTTTTTCATAA
The DNA here is from genome assembly GCA_015521505.1 of Nanobdellati archaeon. Lineage (GTDB taxonomy): Archaea > EX4484-52 > EX4484-52 > EX4484-52 > JAADEF01 > WAOB01. The sequence continues at coordinate 7,282 of WAOB01000038.1, forward strand.
TCATTGTTATTTTTCTTCTTATCTTTGCTGCTGTTATTGTTTTTCTCCTTATCTTCTTTATTATACACCAATCCTTATGCCTTATTCCTTCCTTACCATCATACTCATTTGCTTTACAAATTATACACAACTCATCTTTGCTTCCATATATGCTATTCAAAGTGTCTAATTCGTTTTCTAATTCTCTGAGTGTTGTTTTAATTTTCTTTAATGTTTCCCTTATTACTTCATCTTTATCTCGTTTGTATGGTGTTATGTTTAATTTTATCTTTTCAACTTTTATTGTTTTCTTTTTAGGTCTTGGTCGTAGATGTGGAATGTTAACTTTTGTGATGATTGGTGTCTTTTTCATTCGTATTCACCTCTCAAATTCCGAATAACTCCATATGCTCCTTATGATCGCTAACAACAAGAATAGAGGGAATAGCGAGAGTATTAATGAAGTCATACCGCTTGTTGTATTTAATGCTTGCTGTATTAAATCATTTAAAACAGGCAATAAAGCAATATAAACTACTAACAAAAAGAATCCTACCAATATTCCATTAAATGTCAATTGCCCCTTAACCTTCATAATTTCCACCTCTTTCTATAATTCAAAGGAAGATTATAAGTCATTCCTGTTTTTAATAAATGCTTCCTAAACACTTTCAATATCTCTGGTGTTGGTTCTGGTTGTTTGACCTTTTTACCTGTTCTTGCCTCATATCTTATTATGTCTGCCCACGACCAATGAGGCAAGAACTCTTTATCTTTCTTTTTCTTTTTTGATTTACTTTTCTTCTCTAGTGATAAAGAAGCTCTTCTTTTAGTCAAAGACAAAGACACAAGTTTTGGAGATGTCAGTTTCATATATCTACTATACAAAGAAATGTCTAAAGACAAAGGAGTTGTTTCTTTAGATATTTGCTTTTGCTTCAATTTCTGCAATTCTTTCAATTTTATTTTTAACATTGTTTTAAGCCTTAATTTTTGTGAGGTCTCAATATTTCTTAAACCGATTCTTCCTATACTAATTATTTGTGATGAATTTGATTTCGATGTTTCTTGTTTGTTCTTGCTTTTGTTAATTTGTTTGTTTTCGATTAAGTTTATATTTCTCAATGATAATTTGTTATCTAGTTTTAATTTAATTGGCTCGGTATTTGAGTTAAGTGATATATTAGTTCTACTTGCTATACTATTCTGACTTTCTTTTACCTTTACAGGAGAAGTTCCTTTATAATTAACGGATGGTTTAATATCTACAGATGGCTTTTTAACAGCACTTTCAGTTACTGCTGCAACTATGCTGGAAACATCTTCTTTTGTTTTTGTTTTTGTAGTGGTTTTTCCTTTACCAACTATTGTTTTTTTGCCTAAATCTCGCAAGTATATGTTTTTAATTTCAAATCTACCTTTATTTGTTAATACTCTCCCTATAGAGACATCATACTTCTCCCCTGATTTAGTAAATAATAACGTCTCTTCAGGATATATTTTTATAGAAATCTTTTTACTTCTGTAATACTCGCTATAATGAGCACCTAAACTCTCATAAGATTTATACTTTCCTGTTTCTTTTAGAGTATAATCACTAATCTTGACATATCTTTTTGTCTTTCCTAGTTTCTCTGCTAGAATGTATTTCATACCTTTAATCCTGCTAATCCTTTTACCATCTCTTAATGCTATGTCATAAGTTATAACGTTGTTATTTTTGCTAGCAAATCCAGTAAATGCCTTATCATCATAAACAACGAACGTCTTTTTGTATGGTTCTATATTACCATAAGTTATCTTTTGGTATGTCCTAGAGAAACCCGTTACTTGATATTGATTACTATATTTATTTGTTATCGTATATACTTTACCGCCTTCTTCTATATTGCTAGGAACAATTTTAGTTGTGGAAAAACTAGCCTTAAATCCAGAATATGCAATAGGAGACATTAAAGAATAAGAACCTGCTTTAGAGAAAGCATCAGCGTATTTCTTCGTGTAAATGTCTTTACCTATGTCTATTGCAGCCATAGATGTAAAACCAGCCCCTAGTATTCTATTATATTTTACCGCAAGATTAGGCGCTTTATTATACACCCATGCACTACCTTTACCTAGAGCATATGAACCTGTTAAAACATATGCAGATTGCATCATAGGAGAGGATGCTAAAAATTTAACTTGCCCCAGATAACCTTCTTTTTGTCTTTGTTCTACTTCTTTTAAAATATCATATTTTAAATCCACTACTTTATTAACTGCCTTTTCTTTATCCATAAACCCGAGTTTCGCAGACCCAAGATAGTAAAGGGATTTTAGATTAAAAGGATCCTTACCTGACATAACACCAGAAGACCATATTAAACCAAAACTCTTTAAATCTCCTTGAGAAAGCATGTTCTTAAGTTGCTCCTTTGCTTTTTTCTCTTTTATTGCTTCATAATTCCATAACATTTTAGAGTATAAATACTTATTATAATCTTCGTATAACTCACTGTTGAAATCCTTATATTTTTTTAGTTTTTCTTTATTCTGTTCATATTCCTTGACAAATGCTCTTGCTCTCTCTAAATCTCTAAAAAATTGTTCTCTTTCTTCTCTACTCAATATAGATAGTTGCCTAATCCTATTTCTCGTTTCTGGATTATCATATTGTGCTAAAAATGATTTAGCATTTCTATAGCTTTGCTCGTATCTTTGAATCTGTGCTAAATTTTGCTGATATAAGTTGTATGCCATGATGTTTGCCGTTCTTTTTAGTTCCATGAGGTTAGAAAGTTCTTTATTTTGTGTTTGTTGTATATTTTTAGAAGGTAATGCTTTTTCATTAGTTGTTTTTTCAAGTGTGATTTGTTTTTGTTGTTGTGCAAGTTTGCTTCCTGGTTTAGCAGTTCTCTTTAAGTGCTCTTTAACTTTATAATAGTAATAATCGCTTCTTGCCTTACCTATCCTTTTAGCCTCTGTATCTGATTTACCTTCTAAATATTTTGCCTTAAGATATTCTAATCTCTCGTCTCTCTTTTTAGGGTCATTTATTTTCCTTGCTTTCTCTAGTTCCTTCCAATACTCAGAAGGCGGAGATTTAGATTTACTCAAAAAATATCACCAAAAAATATTTCCAACGTGGTAATTTATAAATTACTACCATACAATAAACAAATGAGGTGAATGTGTTGGCAGGCGGATTGACTGGAAGCGTGATGACCGTTATCGTGGGAACTATTTTGATTGTAGCCGTTGCGATACCAGTAACACAAGATGTGATTACTCAGGCAAACTTGACAGGAATTACTGCAACAATTGTGGGATTTATACCGCTGTTCTTGGGAGTTGCTGGTTTGTTCCTAGCAGTTGCAATGGTGAGATGACACCACCTCCACAAGGGGCTTCAAGCCCCTTTATATTTGCCACTAAATTCATTGATTCACCTCACACATTTTACTTGGTCAATGAGGCATTAGCCGAGACCAAATAAACATAAAAAGGTGTGCAGATGGAACTTTTAGGTATTTTGTTTTTGTTGGTTTTAGGAGCAATACTTTATTGGACAGCCGAACATTCAGGCACAGATTACTCTCTATTCTTAGGAATTATGCTTCTATTAGGTGGTTTGGCTTGGCTTTTATCTCCAGGAATAACTTATTCTTCTTGTGATAATATAATCTCTTTAACAAATACTACAGGGAATATAACAGAATATTATTACAATAACAAATGTGTGCCTATAGAGTTATTATCTTCTCTATTCACAACACCTCTAGCAATAATTTTGCTTTTCACAGGTCTAATTATGATTTACAGTTTTATAGAAAGGCAAAAGGTGGATGAGTGATGGATGAGGAATATGAACAGATAACAGAAGAAGAACTTGCATCTTTTATATCCGAGAACGAGATAATGTTTAAAGAGAGGATTATTACTCCTGAGTATGAGAGCGAGAAAAAGGATTTGGTTCTCTCAAATCTAGGTAAAAAAGAGCTTTATCAGTTGCATTTATTGAGCCTATTAATAGACATAACAAAAGACATTGATGAGTTCAGGGAAGCACATGATTTTTTCATCTCAGAGAAGGCACTTATCATAAATGCTTCTAGAGCATATAAAGGAAAAACTTTAGACACGCTACTAGGAGGTAAAAGAAAGATAATTACTACGGAATATGGAACTAAAGAAAATAGAGGTAGGTTTCCATGGATGAAGTAAGAGAAAATTATGTGTGGTATAAGGATCCTTTTTGGTATAAGATGGTATTGTTTACATACTTTATAGGAATTGCAGTTTTTGCAACTGGAGCCTTGTTATATAAAGCAATGGGCATCGCGGTATGGTCATTAGTATTGCTTATAATATGGAGTTTAAGCATCATAGGAAACCTTGTTTTCTTGGTTATGGCTTTAATTTCTTGGAAGGACATAAAAACCAACTTTAAGATACTTCTTTCAAGGCATAAAGGTTATGGTATATACAACATAGTAAGAGCAAATAAAGTTATTGATAGAATTGTTGCTAAATTAGAAAGCAATCCAGAGATTGCAGGTAAAAAGAGGCTAATTAATAAAGAGCATATATATTATGTTAAGCAATCTCCTATTTTCTTTGTTCCTCATGTCTTTATACCAGAGGATAGTGCGATGAGCATACCTCTTAAAAGTGAAGACAAAGTTAATGCAACAAGATTTAGTGAGGCATTAAAACTTGCAGTAAGTTATGGTATGAGTAAAGCACTTGGATTAACAAAAGATTGGAAAAGTATTCTAATTTTATTAGTTAGTATTCTAAATCTTTTAGGATTATTTATAATAATCTATTTGATGTTAAAAGCACAAGGTGTTGCAATATGAACATAGAAGAATTAAAAAGAAAACTAGGTGTTTTTTCCAAAAAAATTGAAATTAAAAATCCAGACAAAGTTAAAAAATACAAAATTATGGAGAGATATTACATAGAAGATACTTCAAGCAAAACTGCAATGGCTCTTTTTAAGAGTTTAAACAATTATGTGAATAAAGTTAAGAAAATTGGAAATGATGCTTATGTTTATATAGATGACAAAGGGTTTGTTTTAGTTGAGATATTGGAATTAGATGATGAAGGATTGGAACAAAGACTTTTTGATCCGAGATTTTTTTCCTACAGAGATAAAGAATATGTTTCTGTTGAAAAGCAGTCATCACTACCACAAAAAATGATGGCTAAGGTTCTTAATAAACAAATGGCAGTTATAAGAGATAGATTGAACAAGATAGCAGAGTATCATTATGAAGTTTATGAGGTGTTAGACAATGGAGAAGAAAAACTTATCGAATCTCACTAACGAATATGATATAAAGATTACTATTTATGATAATTATGGTGGTTATAAGATATATGAAGAGCAAAGAAGCCTCTCTAAATTATTTAATATGCTTGACAAAATAGGAGAGAAATTTGGTTTTTCCACTTTTGACGAGTATTTTAAATACAAGTTCTATAAAGCAGATGAAGAACTTCAGAACTTTATAAGAACGATAAAAGTAAAACTCGGATTGGTGAAGTAGAATGTCTTTAAATAGACAGCAAATGCTTAAAGAAGAAGAACTTGGAGCAGTTAAAATAACAGATGCTTTTAATATGCTTCTATTTAGGCAGATGGATAGAATAAATGTTATTGCTAGCAGTATGGATGGTAATTATAATAAAGATATAGTGCTTGCTTACGATTCTGCAGTAAAGCAGTTAAAAGCAATGCTTTATAAAAGTATATTTAATAACAAGATACTTTTTAAGATATTCAACGACATAGAAGCAAAGAAAAAGAAACTAATAAAAGAGACTAAACTTTCTATGATGGAGTTTAGGAAAGCCTATTATGATATGGTTTATGAGCAGTTTGCTATACTTATGCTTATCTATGAGATGTATTATCTTGTTGATGAAGTAGATGCCGAGGGAAAACTAATTGATGAGGTTGATGTGAATGCTGGAAACAATACAAAGCAGAATAACTAATTACCCGAATAAAAGAAATCTAATGAACCTTGAGGAAATGATTTCATTAGATTTAGATTTAAGACCTCATTATGAAGAGTTAATTAATGCTGTATCTTATAATCCATATGATCCTCACAATATATGGCAAGCACATTTTGACATGATAAGGCAAAGAGTTTATGAGAACAATCAGAATTATCTAGCAATATTTACAGGGCCCACAGGTTCCGGTAAGAGTTATTCTTCTTTAGCATTTGCCTTAACTCTAAACCCAGATTTTAACATAGAGGAAAGGATTGTTTTTAATGTCAAGGATTTCTTTAGGTTAATAAATAGCGGAGAACTAAAAAAAGGAGATGTCATAATATGGGAAGAACTAGGAACCTCTACTCCTTCTGAGGAATGGTATAGCAAGCAGAACAAGGCAGTTAGAATGGTTTTAGAGACTTTTAGAACAGACAACCTTATCGTTATCTTTAATGTGCCTTATCTTAAGTTCATTGATAGCAAGATAAGAATGCTAATGCATGCTCATTATAGAGCAATGGGATTTAGCAAAAAGAACGGATTTGGATATGTGAAGCCTTATGCTATAGATTATAATGAATATCTGGACAAGATATTTTATCCAACCATGAAGTTAAAGGTTATGGGTAAAATAGTTAAGATAAAATATCTAAAGATTCCAAGAATTCCTCGTAAAATTGCTCAAAGATATGAAAAGGTTAGAGAAGAGTTCTTAGAAGAGTTAAAAATGAAGCATGAGACAGAGATAAGGGCAGAGGAGGTTAAAGAAGATAACAAAGACACACAATATAAGAAGCTTATTGTTAGAGAGATTGAAAGGTTGAGAGCAGAAGGATATAAATGGAAAGAAATTGCTGAATATATGCTTGAGGAATATAACATTAATAAGAAAGAATCTGCATGGTTGCAGTTCTATAAACAAAACAAAGAAAAATTACTTAAGCCTAGGTTTGATGAATTATTATCAAAAATAAAGAATAATTCTAAATAATTTAGAATTAGTAAATATAATTATAATATATTGTATGCAGCAAACAATGGGTTTGTTTTTGGTTTTTTCATAGTGTTTTTAACAAACTATAAATTTGTTAAATAGAAAAAAATAAGGTGGTTGATTTGCCAAAACCTTGGAGATGGCACAATAAAGTTAAAAGGAAGTTGGATAAGAGCATACCTTCGGAAGAAGATATATTAGAGAAAATAAATTCTATAAGTAATGCTAGAAATAGATATTTTATAATGATGTTATATTATACAGGAGGTAGGATTTCAGAGGTTCTTAATGTGCAAAGGATCTCTAAAGAAGTTAGATATAGCAGAATGCTTTCTAAGTATGTTCCGGTAATAGAAATACATATGCCTAATGAGAAAACCAGGGATAAAATACCTACTAAGATTATTCCTCTTAATCTTGAAATAGAAAATATAGAATATATTCTTCCCATGTATGAGTATGTTAAGATGGTTATAAGAAGCCCGCAGAAATGGGGATTTAGCACTAAGCAGAGAGCATGGCAGATAATTAAGAAAGAAACAGAAGGGTGGTTTGACTTTCCTGTCAATCCTCACATATTTAGACATTTAAGAACATCTCATCTAACTATGAGGGGCTATCATCCTGAGGTAATAAGACGATTGTTGGGATGGACGAGTTTAAGGATGTATGAGAGACATTACTCTCATTTGAATGTGTCAGATTTGATATAGGGAAATCGACATAATAACCACGTATTTTTACATAATCATCAATTTTATTATAATAATATTGTTCTATATCTCTATACATTAAAGCAACCATAAAAACACCAACAATAACAATTATATCTATTGTAATAGATAGAATAAAAAAGAACTTCTCATATCTTCTATTTGTACATTCATTAAGTTTTTTTAACCAATATCTCATCTCATAGATTTGCATTTATGATCCACCACCAAAACCTATCTGTTTTATCTTGCTCATCTAAGTATGACAATGCTTTTTCTTTAGATGTAAGTTCATAGATATATGCACCCTCTTCTGTTATACCTATAACATGTATGATTCCTTTTTTTGCTAAATGCTGTATTGCTCTTTTTATCTGCATATATAGGGCTTCATTCTCATTTTTAGAGTAAGCATTAAAAAGAGAAAGAAAATCCTTTGTTGTGCCTTTCTCGTGAGATATTAAAAAGTATATAATCTTCTTTCTAATTTCTGTGAAGGTCATTATCGGTCACCTCTATCTAACTTTATCACACCATCCTTTATAAGTTGTATGTATATTGTTCCCCATACTCTTAATGCAAAAACCATTATATTATTTTCAAGCATAGACACCATTTTCTCATATTCCTCTTCACTTAGTATCCCTGCTTTCCTACTTAACTCGATAAACTCTCTTAATTCTTCCTCACTTATAATTGAGCCCATATACACCACCTTATATTAAATATACTGTGTCTATGTCCATCATTGATCACTTCATAAAAACTCTTCCAATAAATTATGAAATACAATTCTCTCTTCCTCGTTTACTTCAAATATCACATCAAAATCCTCAATATATGCATCTTGTAAACCTATATTTTTGGCATATTCCCTCAATCTTCTATCTAAAGAAGCGTAGAATTCATCAATTACTTTCCAATCAATTTCCTTACTAAAATCCTCTATTGTGTTTTTTATTATATTTTTTACTTCTTTTTTTAACATTTGTACAGCATCCACAACATTATTTTCCATTCATACCACCTCCCTCTTCCAATTAATTTTCTTATACTCTTTCTCAATATTACTTATCACCTTTGGCAATATCTCAACCTTTCTCTTTGCTCTTTCTAAACTATCTTTTAACATCTCTAAAAAATACTCAACCGCTTCCTCTTTTTCTGTATAGAATGGTATTTTACCATACAAAATTTTATCTAATGTTATTGTTGTTTCGTATTCAACAAATTTCTTATCTTCAATCTCTCCATCCTTAAAATATAATTTTATCCCTCTTACTTTAAATCGAAAAGATGTTTTGTTCTCTTTAATTAACTCATATTCTGCTAATTCAAACATATCAAAAAACCAACCACCACTATATATTTTCTTCGCTTTTAGTATGTCTTCTTTTTTTGTTACTTCCATCACTCATCACCCTCTAATGTCTTAATAACATCATCAATCAATTCTTTCGCTTCTTTCAACCATTCAATCACTTTTTCCTTTTGGCATTCGTCATTACAATTCTGTAACTTATTTTCCCCTTCCTCTATAGTCCAATTCACATCAATAAGTAATTCCTCTATTTTTTGTGTTTTCTCCATAACAGATTCTTTCCAAGTCATTCCACATCACCTCAACATACTTCTTTCAAAACATGTTCGAATTTTATCTTATCAAATGCGAATTCATCAACTATTATTACGATATGATAAGTGTCATCTATATAGATATCGTAAAATCCTCTCTCTTTTGCAAATTTCTTTAACTCTTTTTCAAACTCATCATTAAATTCATATAATACTTCCTCGAACAAATCGTCTTCTGCATAGCACAAATCAGAAACACCTTTTCTGTTCAATGTTTCTTCCCAAACTTTATCAGCAATACTCTCTACTTCTTCACGTAGCTTTTTTATATCATTTGCTGTTATCATTCCACATCACCTTTTGACTTCAACTTCCCGAGTTCATTTTTCATTTCTTCTACATTTTCAACTAATGCCTTGATATACTCTTTTATCGTATCAATATCGTCAAACAAATCTACGAAATCTTGTTCTATATTTATGAACTCTTCTTCAAACGTTTTCAGTTTCTTCTTTACAAACTCAACAAACTCTTTATTAACCTCATTCATTCCACACCACCTGCCTCTTTCCATTTCTTTTTTATCTCATAAATCATATCACTAACTTTATCAGCAATATCCTCTAATGTTGTCCATGCCTCTGCTAATGCTTCATTCTTAAGATACTCATCAACTTCTTCCAAATCATAGAGTATCTCTTTCAAAAAATCTCTCAAATCAGCTGTTTGTAGTGCTTCCATTTTGCCTCACCTCCTTACTCTTACTCTTATATGAGTATGGCTCCATTTCCTCTCTCAAATCCTGCAATATATCGACTGCAAGCAATAGCAAATCCTCAACTTGTTTTATCCTCTCATCCCATGATTTTCTGCTCATTTTATCACCTTCTGTTTAATTATTCTCAACTCGCAGTTCTCACATTCTATCACTCTGACAGCTTCATGCTCCCATTTCACTAAATCAAACCCGCAAAAGCACTTGCCTATAACTTCCAAACCTAAAAGCTCTCTCCACTTCATTAGATCACCTCTCTTCCAGAGCGTTTGCTATTCTTGACAAATTCATAACAATCTTAAACAACAACTCTTCTTGATTATACGACACTATCTCAAAACCCGCTGTTTTACAGCCTTCATAAGTGCTGTGATTTTCTGCTATTCTCTTTTTATCTACTGCTGCAGTCAATAAATACTCCTTTCTCTGCTATTCTCTTTTTATCTACTGCTGCAGTCAATAAATACTCCTTTCCACAATATCTACATCTAAGCACTGACACCATTTTTGTTCACCTTCCTTTCTTCATACTTTTTAGCATATTCATTAATCCAATCCTCATAGCTCTCTAGATAA
>WAOB01000039.1 GCA_015521505.1 Nanobdellati archaeon
CTTATAGTTCCTTATTCCAATATTTTCCAAGAACTCATTACCAATTTTTAAAAGTTCTGCATCATACAAAAAACTTTTTCCTCCAATAACATCTAAATCCAATTGATAAAACTCTCTATATCTTGATCTTTTTGCTTCCTCATATCTATAAACTTTACCTACTTGGTATCTTTTAAAAGGTAAAACTATGTTTTTGTTTTCTACTATATATCTAATTAAAGAAACTGTCAAATCAAATCTTAATCCTATATGTTTACCTCCTTTATCTATAAAATTGTATGTCTGGTTTTTTATTTCATCTCCTACATTTACATCCTTGGAGATTAGAGTTTCCCATCTTTCTAATGTACTTGTGTCTAAAGGATCATATCCATAAAGTGGAAAGATTTCATTTGCTTTCTCTATAATTTTAAAGAATAATTTTGCTTTTTTTGGATCATAATCTCTTGTTCCTTTAAGATGTTTGATTTCGACCATATAATCTAACCATTCAAATTAACTTTTAAATAATTAAAAATTTTTCTTATTTCATGGAATCAAAACATTCAAAACAAAAGAGGGTTTCTTATTTTCATACTTTGCCTGATATAAATATTATGATGAAAGATATTTCTTTTGCATCAAGAATCATAAAAGAGGCAGCGAGACATAACAAGAAGATAATTATAAAACATCATAATGATGCGGATGGTATTATAGGAGGATATGCCTTAGAAAAATCTATAAAAGAATATGCAAGATCGAATGATTACAAACCTGTAATACAAAGATATATCTATTCACAACCTATTTATACTTATTCAGAAGCATTGAGAGACTATTCTAATTTAAATCAAGGAGATTTGTTAATATTGATTGATTTTGCATCTTCAAGAGAATCTTTATTAGGTATAAAGAGGATTATCTCAAAAGGCATTTATCTTATTATTATCGATCATCATCCTATAGAGTATCAAATTCATAACAGATTTTTTATTATGCTTAATCCTCGAAAGAATATGAAAGAAATACATTCTTCTTCTGGTTTAATATCTCTGAGTTTGACAGAATTGATAAAAAGTATTAGAAATAAATACTTGTTGGCTCTGATATCTATGTACGGCGATAAACTTTATGATGAGAGGAGTTTTAAATATATGCTTGAAAAGATAGATGAGGATATTGAAGATATTAAAAAATATACAAAGGTCATTGATTTCGAGATTTTTAATTCTTATAATACTGATTATGGGATTGTGGATTTTGTTTTGAACCCTAAAAACAGTGAGATGGTGGATGAGATTTACAGCTATTTAGTGAGGTTAGAACAGAAAATTATAGAAGATGCTCAAAGGCATTATTTAAATAGAGAAAACTTGTTTGTTGTGAATTATGAGAAATTTTATTTTCCAGGAACTTATCCTCCTCCAGGAAAAATTACGGGGCTTTTATTTGAAATGTTTAAGGAAAAACACGGAGAGTGTGTAGTGGTGGGTATTTATGGTAACAACATAATTTTTAGATCAAACGCATCTCTATCATTTGAGGTTTTTTTTGATTATATTAAGAGAAATTTTGAAAATTATGTGTTTGAAGGAGGAGGTCATGAAAATGCAGGATCTATAAGGTTTCCTAAAAATGCTAATATTACTGAAAAGATCCTACTTGATCTTTTGGTGAGGATTAATGAAGCGAGTAGAGATAACAAATGAAGTTATAAAATATGTATTAGATGAACTGATCCCCGGTGTTTTACATGGAGTATACGGAAAAGCAGGATCGGGAAAGACAACATTTTGTATGCATATAATTGCAGATTATATATCATCTAATAATAAAGTGGTTGTTATAGATACTGAAAACGGGTTTTTTATGGAAAGAATGAGGGATTTTGTTAATAAAGATGACCTTCTGGATAATATCCTTTTGAGGAAGGTTATTGATTTAAATGATCTTAGAAGAGCACTAAGTGATATTAAAGGAATAATTAGTTCAAAAAATATTTCTTTAATTGTCATAGACTCTTTGAGTACTCCTTATAGGGTAGAATTTAAGGATGAAAAAAATATATGGGAAGTAAATAGATTAATGGGCAGAACGATTTTAGATTTAAAAAAGATTTCTTTTAATCATAAAATACCTGTATTGGCAACACACCAGGTTTATACAGATTTCGATACAGGTAAATTAGAGGTTGTGGGAAGAGATCTAATAAAGTATGATTTCAAAGTTATGCTTTATATAGAATATGATCTGGAGAGAGATAAAAGATACTTAAAGTTGATCAGACATCCTTTTGTCGAACCTCAGGAAGTGTCCTTTATTATAAAAAAAGAAGGATTCAGGAAGAGAAGATTTATATAATAGCTTTTTATTGATACATCTCTTCATAACACTCTTTACATAACAATCTACCATCAATTTCTATAAGTTCTTCAGAATATTGTTCACAGTTTTCGCATATTCCTTCCCTAAGTTTTTCTTTATTCTCTGCTATTACTTCTTCTTCATTCATACTTATTTCTTCTTCTAAGATTTCATAAAGTGAGGGGATTACTTTTAAGAGAGATTTTTCACTTACAATTCCTATAATTTCATTGTTATCATTAAGTACAGGAACTCTTGCTATGTTATTTTTTGCCATTTTTATTAGAACATCTTCTACAGGATCATTTTCATTACATACAATAACTTTTGTTGTCATTATTTTATCGATGGTTTGGTTGGGATTAATACCATTACCAATAGCCCTTACAATATCTCTTAACGTAACTATACCCAACACATTACCTCTCTCATCTATTACAATACTTTCAGAAGTGTTAGCAAGACTTATAGCACGGGAGACATTTGCAATAGTATCTTGAGAAGTGTTCGTTACCACACTGCTTTCCATCACATCTTTAGCAAGAGTGTTTTTTATATCCTCTAAAACTTTCATACCGATCACCCTTACAACTATTGAGATAAATCACGATATTTTAAAAAATTAATTATATATGTTCTTTTATGATTACCTTTAAATATATACGAGAACTTTTTGAGAATGAAAAAAAATCAAGGAATTTACAAGAATTGGATGATTCTTTCTTAAATAACATTAAAGAATATTTAGAAAGAAAAAACAAATTAATCGAGAAGACCAGAACATCTAAGACAGTAATAGATTATTCTATTATTAACGAGGTGGAAAATTTTAAGAATGTCCTTAAAAATCTTCTTGAGTTAAGAACAAAAAAGATAATTTTAATGGCTTTAAAAGATGCTTATATGGACAAGAATAGAGACAATTCAGGCATGTTGGATTTTGAATATAAATTATATAAAGAGACAAGAGCTCTAATTGAGGAGAACAAAATCACGATTATGGATCTCATTTTTTTGAAGGAACTTTCATCATTTCAGGGAGAAACTTTATCAAAAATTAAAGATTTTGGGAAAGAGGAAAAAGAGAGTGGTTTAGATGAGAAAAAAGAAGACATTGATATTGAGATAAAAGAGAGAGAGGATAACCGTTCAACTAAGGAAAATGAAGACGGGAAGGAGGAACAAAAAGGAGAAATAAAAATTTCTCAAAACTTAAAATATATGCTTCAAGCAACAGAAGAGATTCCCTCTTTTCTTGGTATGGATAAGAACATATACGGTCCATATATGAAAGGAGAGAGGTTTGTTATAGACTCTAAAACCGCTAAAATATTGATAAACAACCGAAAGGCGAAAGTTCTCTACGAGATTGAGATAAACAACTAAGGTTCCTTTTTCTGGTCATTTTCCCTTTTTGTTTCCAATTTTACAAACTCTATTTTTTTCACATCTTTTCCTATAAATTGATTAACTATCTGGTCCAGGATCTCTTTTAAGGATTTGTATTCTTCAGAGATTCTTAACTCCTTGGTTTTATTATTATATTCTATTTTACTTTCATCTATTTTTATACCTGTAAAGTACTTTATTAATTCTCTGATTTTTTCTTTCATATCAACTATCTTCCTAAT
>WAOB01000040.1 GCA_015521505.1 Nanobdellati archaeon
GATTTATATTCTTTTCATTTGAAATCCCAAATTATATTTTTTTATATTTATTGAATAATATTGCATTTTTTGTTTTTTGGTATAAAAATTTGATAAAAATATATGTAGAAACCTTTGATAAATAAGCACTAATCTACCGTAAAAATTAAAAAATATAAAAGCGGGAGGTTAGAGATTATGTATGCCATCAAGTACTTCTTATCTGTAATTATCTCCGTATTTATTATTGTTTTCGCATCCTATTCTTCAGAAAAATCATATGACAAAAGTACCGTTATAGTTTCTGTATATGATAAAAACAAGTTAGAAAGAGAGTATAACGTAAAGTCATTTCTCTTTAATACAGGAGGCAGCTATATTTACAGTGTATATGTTCCGGATGGAAAAGATGTGGAAGAGTTCATAAAAGAGTTAAACTCTAAGGATTATGTAGAATTTGCGGAACCAAACTATATCTATCAACTAAATACTGTTCCAAATGATAGCCTGGTAGTTTATCAGAGTAATTTAAGTGAAGTTCACGCTTTTGATGCGTGGGATATTATAACGGGTTCAGATGATATTGTTGTTGCACTGATAGATACGGGAGTTTATTATGAACATCCAGATTTAAAAGATAATATATGGAGAAATCAGGACGAAATATGTGATAACGAAATAGATGATGATAATAACGGATATGTAGATGACTGTTATGGATGGGATGCTTACAAGGAAGTAGGGGTAGGGGATGAATACAGATTAGAATATGGTACTACTTATGAATATGAACGCAGATCAAGACATGGTACTGAAGTTGCAGGTATTATTGGTGCTGTTGGGAACAATGAAATTGGTATAGCGGGATTATTATGGAACGTGAAAATTATGTCATGTAATGCTTCAAATGATTATGGAGATTTCTTATCATTAGAAGATGTTGTTCAATGTTTTACATATATCCTTAAGCAGAAGTTCTTAAAAGGTGTAAATGTTGTAGCTATCAATGGTAGCTTTTCTGGTGATGCTTATTCAAAAGCAGCAGAGAGGTTTATAGAACTTCTTAATGATTTTGATATTATATTTATTACAGCTGCAGGAAATGAACGTAGGAATCTGGATATATTTCCATCTTATCCTTGTGTTTATAAATCAGATAATATTATATGTGTTGGTGCTTCAAATGGAAATGTTTTTGCATATCTCTCAAACTATGGATTTTATACGGTCGATATTTTAGCTCCTGGTGTTGGTGTTCTTACTACTAGTCTATACGGTTCATTTGGCTTATATGATTATAATGATGGAACATCACTGTCAACACCACATGTTACTGCGGCAGTTGCTCTTTTGAAATCTGTTGAACCTGATCTTTCTCCCGCTGAAATAAAAGAGCGTATTCTATCAACTGCTGATTCCTCTGTTTATTTTTACAACAGAAGTAAGGTATGTGGAAGATTGAATCTCTATAATATGCTTATGAATATAAGTCAGCCTAAGTTATGTATTAATCTTTATTATACAGATGAAGATACATATTATTATGAGGAAAAGAATATTTTTCCTGATTATCCTGAATTTATAGTCAAAACAGTTGCCATAAGGAATTCAGGAAAAGGAAAACTGATAATAAACTCATTAACCCTTACTGAACCACAGTACTTTCATATTATTGAAGATAAGTGTACAGGAAAATCGTTAGAATTTTTGGAAGAGTGCAGGTTAAAAATAGCCTATATACAACCTCCAAAAAGAATTGCAAACCATCTGGGTGAAGATACACTACGTGACGTTTATGAAGTAGAGACAAAATTCATAGTAAGTACAAATACGGGAGAGTATGCATTTGATCTAGAAGGAGAAATCCCCTCTTATTCTGAATTTGATAAAAAGGCACTTGAAATTTCTAAAAGGAATATATTCTTCAAAAATGTATCCCTTGGAAACTCAAAAGAAGCAATTGTAAGAGTAAAGAACATCTATGGAGATGATATCAGACTGAAGATAAGAAACGGAGACAATCCAAACTTCAAAGTAGAAACGTCGTCTTTGGAAAAACCATGCCAGGATTCACAGATTTTAGGTGAAAACGAGTACTGTTATCTGAAGATAGTCTACA
>WAOB01000041.1 GCA_015521505.1 Nanobdellati archaeon
CTCTTATCCTCTCTAAGTCATAGAGTATCTCTTCTCTTATGGTTTTCCCTTTCTCTTTCAAATGCCTTATATAGATGTTTTTAAGATCTTCATATCCTTTATAGATGACATCTTCATGGTTGTTGGAATATATACAAGAGGTAGATCCATCTTTTGGAGACATTATCTTATTTAATCCCCTATCCTCTTTATTTCCATATTTTTTGGTTTTCATTAAAAATAAATTTTAATTTCTTAAAATTTAAAAAATTATGTGAGGTGTAGATTATTTATGGTTTTAAATAGGAAGCATTTACCAACAAAAGAAGAGATGATCAAAGCATTTCAAGCAACTGGTGCTTTTTTCTTACTTTTAGGCATAATTGCTTTGCTTGATGATGTTCTCGTTTATATGCCACTTTATATAAAGAGCATAATTTTGTTTATGTTGGGAATTGGAATCATTGCTTTGAGCAATATATTTAAGAGTGGTGAGAGAAATGATTAGTGATAGCTTAATTGCTATATTATTTATTGCAATACCCTCTACTTTGATAGCAGCAATTATTATGATAATAACAAAAGATAGAGTATATGCTTTGAGATCAATTGCTCTTTACTTGCTTGTATCAGCAACAGTTTTATTAGCTAATGATGACAATGTTAGGGTTAGTGTTGCTATGACTTTAGGAGGAGCAATAATTTTGCTATCTTCTTTATTGTTTAAATTAAAGTTAAGAACCCTCAATTTAGGTATTCTTGTTCTATCTTTTTTAATACCTGTTGCTTTATTGGTTGTATATGCTCTTTATCCAATATCAGAAAATATTGATTTTTCTATAAGTTATGAATACGAGGGCTGTTCTTTTTCATCACGACAATATTATCCCGGATGTAATCTTATATTAGATGTTAAACCAGAAATAAAAGGCATACTACCTCTAAATTTGAAATATGAAATCTCCTTATGTGAAAAATCCGGCACAAGAAAATATTATTCATACTATGATGGTTTTAGAGATGCTTATATTTTTAACATATATTCAAAACAGGATTATGATTATCTAAATAACAACATCTTTATTTTATGTATTGATACTCAACAAAATTCCAATTGTAGGGGTTGCTTATATGAAAAAGAACTCATCTTCAAATGATGAAATTTATGTTTTAGACGCTGGTGTTTTTATTAATGGCATGTCTTATCTCTTTCAAGATAAATTATCCATAACAACTCCTTTTATTGAGGAGGAAATTAAAAGCTCTCAAGCAAAAATGGATTTTTATAGGTTTTCTTTACAAGATCTCAATATAGTGATGCCTTCAAAGGAGAGCATGGAGAGAGCTAAGAAAATTCTCAATAGAACTAATCATAAATTAAGCCCTGCTGATTTGAGTTTACTTGCTTTATGTATTGAATATAAAAATAAGAACAAAGAGGTTGTTTTAGTGACTGATGATTATTCCCTACAAGATGTTGCATCTTCTTATGGTATTAAAGTGGAAGGAATAGTTAAGGAAAAAACAAAGGAAAGGTATAGGTGGAAGAGAATATGTCCTGCATGCAATAGGGAAAATTCCTATGCTATTTGCGAGGTTTGTGGAACAAAAACAAAGTATGTTAGATCATAAATGTTTTGATTTCCAAGGTTTTTAAATCAACCATGTAGCACTTATGCACATCTGCCATTGCTGAGTTAATGAATAGTGTTTCTTTCTTTAAATATCCGTTTCTCTCGTGTATGTGCCCAAAACCATGTACTAATGGCTTTTTTATTTCATCAAATCTCGTATATTCTTCATTACCAACATGTTTT
Organism: Nanobdellati archaeon; assembly: GCA_015521505.1. Lineage (GTDB taxonomy): Archaea > EX4484-52 > EX4484-52 > EX4484-52 > JAADEF01 > WAOB01. The sequence goes on from WAOB01000041.1 coordinate 1,797, forward strand.
CCATTCCATACCTTATCCAATATGCCTTTTGGTGGCTCGTGAGTAAGGAAAACGAGCTTTTTGTTGTTTATTTCCTTGGTCATTTCTAAAAAATCCTGATATGTTAGGAAAACCTTCTCATATGTACCAAAAAAATAAAATCCTTTGTATTTTTCATATGTGTATTTAAGTAAAGAAACGCTCTCTGATGTTATATTTAATCCAGAATCCCAATTGCCTTCAACAAAAAATCCTTTGATCCCTAAATCATCAATTTTTTTAGCCAAGAGGTTTGCAAAATCATTTGATAGAAAATCTCCTGTGTTTATGAAAACATCAACTTCTTCTTTCTCAGCTATTCTTATTGTTTCTTCAATAAGCTTTTTATTTAGATGAAAATCTGAAGTAAATAACGCCTTAACCATTTATGGTATTATTTTTAAAAGGTTTTAAAAATGTTCTCTTTAGTTATCCTTCACTTTCCGATACTACTAAACCTTCATTATTGGGCCATTTATATTTCTCTTCTATACTCGCCTCAATCCAATAACTAACACCAGAAGAGATGGCAGAAGTTATTGCTATTAATCCTGTAGACACTCCTCCAGTGCTAGGAACAAGGAAAATTCCTAAGACATATCCTGTTACATCTATTACCCCTCCTGCTAATGTTGGCAGGACGTTTTCTAAAGATGTTGGCTCACCAGTGTAACAGAAATTGTCTTTTCCTTTATAGTTCTTATTTTGATAAGGAGTTATTACTATCATGTCTATAGGAATTTCAGTCTCTTCTATATCTGGATAAAGTGCCTTATAATACTGATAAAGGTTTAGATCTTTTACAATACGATGTTCTCCATCCTGGATATCTAATATGCTTCTACCTATCATATAATCAAATAAATTATTATAAGAGAACTCTTTAATTTTTAAAGGCACTTTAATTCCTGCATACTCAACATATAATCCCATTACAGGATTAAACTCTTTTTCATCTTCATCAGCAATACTACAGGGTATAAAATGCTTAAGTCCTGCCTCAGTGTCTGTGTATGCTTTTATTAGATAATTGATCTTACTGCTTTGTTTTCCATCATAAATGTGGTATAGTGTTTCATTTATCTCATATATTCTATATGGAGAAAGCATTGTTATAGCATTTCCTTTAAAATCTTCTACTCTCAGTATGACAGGTAAAGCAGGCTCTAATAAGAATCTTTGACAAACATCTCTGTCCAGAGGATAGTATCTGTTATTATTACCTACTATATTATCGGGTAAACATCCACACATATATTTGGCGATTTCTAAATCAGATGGTGATAAAAAGAATTCTTTTATGGAAACTCTCTCTCCATTTTCATAGTACTCATAATTCTCTCCATAAGAACATAGGTCTTTTATTATTGTCCCTATCTTCTTTTTGATGGGTCTGCTTTTTTTAATTGTTATTTCATAAGAAGGAGAGATAGCATGGCCGAACCCGGGAATGGTTAGTAGAACATTATTGTTATTATCTACGATTTCTTTTATTGTCTCATAAGCAGGACATTTTGCTGCTTTTACATATCTTTTTTCTTTTTTTATTTTTAAATCAGCATAACAGGGAGAGGCTAAATAAAATCTTTCGAGATTGCCGTTATTTTTCTCTAAAGCAATCAGATATGGTTTTAAATTATCATTTCCGTATAAAGAAAAACGTCTTTTACCAAACTCGTTGTTAATAGTATTGAGAACAAACTCAGGAGAGTATAAATAGAAGGTATTAAACCCAGATTTAGTGTAAATTTCATTACTAAGATCTGCTTTTACTGATATAATGCCTATGTAAAACAAGGCAGAACATGTTGCTGATGGTAGAGCAACACCCTTTTTGAGAGCTCTACTACTTAGAGTAGATGCTAATATAGAACATTTTATACCTTCTTTTATCTGATTATCGATTATATCTTCCTCTAAAGCATATCCAATACTGTTAACAGCAAACATCATCAAATAGGGATCTGTTGCAATGAGTTTTACTAATCTTTTATTTATTGCTTTATAAATTTGTGCTTCTTTATCTTCAGGAATATTTCTTACAACATCTTTAAGTATCTCTCTCATCCTCTCTTTGTTCACTGATTTAAATAGCAATGTTGAGGAGATATCTTTTAAAATAACTACCTCCTCATCTCCTACTCCTTTTTTCTTAGCGTATTTCTCATACCCTTTTTTTAACAATTCTAAATCATCTTTAATTTCTTTTGATATTACTTTATCATATCCCTCAATATCTTTTATTTCACCTTTTATATACTTTATTAAGAGATCATCTACATTATCATCCCATAGATCATATTTTATCTTAACCATGTCTTTAAAGAGATACGCTATTTTTTCATTCTTGTTTTTTGATATATATTGCTTAAGTTCCTCCTTAGGTAAAAGAATTACATTATGTATGACGGTTTTTTTAATATTCTTTTGCGCTATCTTTTCAGCAATAACCACCATCTTGTTTCCAATTTTATTCTCTATGTTTTTAGATATTTTCTTAGCTATTCCAGGAAATTTAACCAAGGATAATGCAGCACCTAAACCTGCAGAAATTCCTACACCTAACAATTTGTTATTCCCGCTCATCAAAATTGTCCATCCCTTTTCCTCACCTTTTGGAAACTCCTCATAATATATTATATATCGCGGATCAGAAAAAGTAGAGATGTATTGTTTAGCATACTCTTTATCATTTATTTCTTGAGGTAATGCGAAGTTCTCTATAATGCAGAAATTCAAATTATTGTCACATAACACTTTTGTTTCTCCGTATTTTGCTACAATTTTCATATTTCCATTTTTTATTACATTCGATGTAATTACATCATATACAACCATACCAGTAAAAAACACTTTATTGTTTTTACAATCATTCGGATCTTTACTTGAGATAATATTTATACCACAATATAACGCATTAAAAGAATCGACTGCGCGAGGATCTATTTGTGCTTGCTTATACACACCAAATCCTTCTAAAAATGCTTTAATCCCTTGAAATATTTTCTCCTGAAATGTCAAACCAACAGCCAAAACTATTATTATCAATACAATGCTTATCATTGTATTTATACTTAATGCAATACCTTTTTTCCTCATAATCAATTATTTTTAAGTTTTGGATAATAAATAATTTTAACTCTACTCTTGAAGAATTTTGAACATAATCTTTATTCTATAATTTTGTTTTGTTATTGATTCTTTGCGAACACTCCTCTAATTCTCCTTGAAATGCCCACCATAAATCACTCTCTCTTTGTAAGGACATATGGTTTTTATGTAACTATTGACCACATCTAAAATATTTTTTCCGGTAACTATTTCATTAATTCCATTATCTTTCTTTTTAGGCAAGATCTGTTCATATATTCTTTTTAGACCTTTTTATTATTACTATTATGTTATGATAATATTCTAATTCTATTTAGATGTTAGATGAGTATAAATTATATCGATATATCTCTATATCTCCAACCATTA
>WAOB01000042.1 GCA_015521505.1 Nanobdellati archaeon
AATTTATATTACATAGATATATTTATTTATTCTCTTAATAGCGTTCTTTGAAAATTTAGATTGCTTTCTTTTTTCTAAAAATCATGAAAATTACATCTATATGTGAAAATATACCAATCAAGAATAACATATATAATAAAAGATTTTTATTTAATATTGTCAATAAGCTTCCAATCATTATCAGGAACAATCTTACATCTCTACTCATAAATTTAGGTCTTAGCTTTGTCATATGAGATGTATAACTTATCATTATAGTACCAGAAATTGCTAATGCAAGAATTATCGAGGTTAATAGAGAAAAACCATAAGATATTGCTATCGATGCCATGATGAAAACATCCGCATACCTATCAAGTACAGCATCAAATATTGCTCCGAAACTTGATCTCATTGCTTTTATTCTTGCAACTTCACCATCACATCCATCTATTATGGACGAAATCTGTGCTAAAATTCCTGCCAGTATATATTTTTTAACTAAGAAGAAAACACCTGAAATTATACCAATCATAAACGAAAGTAATGTTATAAGATTTGGTGTAAATACATCATAACGAACAAGAATTTTTGATATTGGTATCGAAATCTTTCTGTTCAGATTTCTGGAAACTATACCATCTTCTTTCTTTATTAAATTTCTTTCTAAGAATTTTTCAGCAACTCTCAAATCATCTTTCGTATCAATATCGAACCAAAAATCTTCAACAACATAATATCCAACACGTTTATCCTTAGATAATTCAAGAATTATATCTGAAATTGATATTTTATATCTCGTCTTCACAAGTTTGTCTATATATGAAAATATATCATATTTACAATAAAAAAATCCAGTATCATAATAATCGTAATCTTTTAATCCTTTTCCTATATTGATAACATCCTCACCTCTAACTTTAACCTTTGTTGCTTCTTCGGCATCATGAACAAATTTACTGACATAGATTGTTGTTCTATTGTGACGTTTAACATCTTCAAAAAACTTATCACCATAATAGTGATCCGACATCAATAAAAGGAAATCACCTCTAACATGGTCTTTTACTAAATAGAGACTATATCCATTTTCTCTTTCAGGCTCTGGATTGTATATCAGTATAATTCCTGAGAATCTCTTTCTGAGATAGTTAGCTATTTCTTTTTTGTGATAGACAACAATAACTCTATAATTTTTAGCTAATAATTTCCTTATAGTATGTTCAATAATAGGTAATCCGAGTAATCTTATCAAAGGTTTTGGAATATTTGTTCCCATTCTTTTTGATAATCCACTAGCTAGTATAACGGCATCCATATAAAGATACCTCCCTTTAATAATATTACTTTACTTTAAAGGATAAAGCTTGAAGGGTATCATAAAAAAGATAAAAATTCTGAACGTTAAATCTCTGCAAAATTTAAAAGTTTATCTTTTTTGTTAGATATCTCATACAAATCCATTACAACTTCCTTAAACTTTTCATAAACGTATTCCTCGTTTATCGTTAGTATTTTTTGATTCAACATTATAACTTTTCCATCTATTATAACAGTATCTATACATGAACTATCCGCAGAATAAATTAAGTGCGAAATTAAATTCGTAAACGGCATCATTCTAGTATTTTTTAAGTTTATAAGAACTATATCAGCTTTATAACCCTCTTTTATTATACCTAAATTTTCTCTCAATACTCTAGCAGCGTTTATCGTTGCCATTCTGAAAACATCCCAAACATTTAGAACCTCTGGATTTCTATACCTATGCTTTTGTAACAATGCTACGAATTTCATTTCCTCTAATAAATTTAAATTGTTATTACTTGCAGCACCATCTGTACCAATACATACGTTAACATTTTCTCTTAACATTTCGTAAATTCTCGCTATACCATTCGCTAGCTTTATATTACTAACTGGATTATGGACAACGGTTACGTTACGATCTTTTAAAATAGATATATCTTTATTCGTTACCCATACACAATGTGCAGCAATAACTCTATCAGATAAGAATTCGATTGAATTTAAATATTCTATTGGTGTTTTACCTTTCTCATCTAGAAACTTTTTAAATTCATCTCTTGATTCCGAAAGATGTGTATGTATTAATAAATCATATCTATCAGCAAGTTCTTTTGTTCTTCTCAATAAATATTCCGAACAAGTATATGGAGCATGAGGTGCGAGAGTTATTTTTACAAGAGAATCGTTGCTAAATTTTTTAATACTTGATTCTGCTTCCTTTATGTATTCTTTAGCTTTATTTTCATCACCGAAATCAAACATGGCAAAAGAGATATAGCCACGTATCCCTATATCTCTACAAGCACGATAGATTTGATCAATATAGAAATACATATCGTTAAAACACGTTGTTCCAGATTTTATCATTTCAATAGTAGCGAGAAGCGTTGAATAATACACGTGATGAGGTTTTAAGTTTTTCTCTATTGGCCATATTTCCTCTTGTAACCATTTCATAAGATTCATATCATCTGCCAATCCTCTGAATAACGTCATCGCCGCATGTGTATGCATGTTTATTAGTCCAGGAATTGCTAACATATTCTTACCATCGATTACAAAATCTGCTTCACACTCTACCTTTTCAGTTATCCTCTTTATAACACCATCTTCTATATGTATTGTTTTATTTTTTAAAACTCTGTTATTAGTTAATACATAGCAATTTTTTATTACAACATCCATATTTTAGGATTAATTTTTAGGTAATTCAACAACAAAAATAGAACCTTTCGGTTTATTATCTTCTACCCAAACTTTACCGTTATGTAATTCTACGATTCTTTTTACGATATTCAAACCTAAACCTGTACCTTTAATACCATTTTTGTTTCTACTTATTCTTTCAAATCTTTCAAAGATTTTTTTCTTATATTCATCTGGAATTCCTAATCCATAATCTTTAACTTTGATTATCGCTTTGTTTCCTTTATCCTCAAGTTCTATTATAACAAAGGAATCATTAAAACTGTACTTTATTGCATTTTCAATAAGGTTGTAAAATACTTCTCTTATTATAGGATTTGCTTTTATTTTTATATCATTACCATAAACTCTAATACTGATATTTTTACTTTTGGAATATTCATTTAATTCATTTAATATTGTTTCAATAAC
>WAOB01000043.1 GCA_015521505.1 Nanobdellati archaeon
ATATCTTCCAACAACAATATCTAAAGATCCCATAATCTTATAGATTTGCATTTGACAAATATATTTGTATTATGTTTCCTATCAAAAAGTTTAAAAATTTTATCTCTAAAATATTTTTTAGTATGGTGGGTATTGGTTTTGTGACCGCCATAATTAAAAGCAAGATATTTTTAGGGATATTAGGGATATTGATCTTACTTGCTTTATTATCATCAGATGATAAAAAAGAACCTAAATTATTTATTTCAGAATATGAGTGTCTTTCTTGTAAGGCGCGAAATACTAGTTTAAAAATCTATGCAGATCTACCAGAGGATATCAGGTATGATAGAGTGTTATTGGAGGTATATTATGAGGATGGAAGATCTGTTGAACGGTACCAGTGCTATCCAGATCCAGAGGAAATTAGAAATATGACTGTTTATGGAGATAAAGGCATGGAGGAATACTTTAAAAGCAAGACAATGGAAGGATATGTTGAATGTATTTATCAAACAGAAAACTTGAAAAAACCAGGGAAATATAATATAACAATATACTTATATATTTATGAAGAACCACCTCCAATTGCTAAGTCAGTTATAAACGTTGATATTAAGGAAAGCGATCTTTTACCCTCTATTCTAAGGAACAAGATAATATATTCCTTAGGAGAGATTATAAAACAAAAACCATTTCCAAATGTTGTATTTTATAACTATACTATAACAGATAGAGTTCCTGTGTTGAAATGCTCTAAGAAAATTTATGAGATTAAACAATCTTGTGCCGATTCTTGCTATCAACAATCTAACACAAGACAGGAGAATATTGCTTGTACTTCTAAATGTGAAAAGGAGGAGATGGAAAGATATTGTGAATCCACTTATATCACTACTTCTAAAGATAAGAAATTTGTTATAGTTAACTACGCTATTGCTATAGATAAGAAAGATCTTGAAGAGAAAGGTTTGAGTTGTAATGATATTGTAGGTGAATCCATAGAACCTTTAGCATCTTTGAGTTATGCAGGTATATGTTTAGTTCCAGTTACTATAAACTTAGGTACAACAATTACAGAAAGTATTATTGAAATTCTGAATAACAAAGGAATACAGTTTTTTATCACCGCAGCATTTGGTTTAGGTCTGTTAGGAGAGGATTATGAGTTTGCTATAATGGATGAATGGGATCAGGTTTATGCTCAATACAACTTCCAAGATATGAATAGAACACAGTACGATTATTTATTCAATTTTGATGCATCTATCCAACCTCTTGTCTTTTTAATGGCAAAAGACGAGGAGCCTAGATTTTTAATTTCTAAAAGAATTACTTCTGGGTTGTTGTTTTTCATTATACCTATAAGTAAGGAGGACATAAATTATGCAGTTAAGTTATATTAGGATTATTAAAGAATAATCGAAATCTTTATATAGTTTTATTTCCAATATATTACTATATTGTTATATTATGTTTTTAAAGGTGGTTTTGATGCATTATAAAAAAAAAGGAGCATTTCAAGTTAGTTTAACTATGATAATTGGAGTTGTGTTTGCTGTTATCATTTTGGGTTTGGCTATTTCATGGATAACTTCTTCTTTTTCTGGGATAAGTAAGATCTCTGACCAAGCATTAGAGGCCGCTAAGAGTAATTTGAGAACCACTACTGATCAGAAAAGCGTTCCGGTCTTAGGAGGAGACAGTATGAGAGCAGATGATGAGATAGAAGCAACGATAGTAATAAGAAATAATAAATATTATCCTGCAGTATTTAAAATTATATTATTTTCTCCAAAATATGATGACAAGCCTTTATTTGAGTTCGGTAGCGTTTCAGAGTATGATGAGAAGGAAGGAATAGGATATGATATATCCAAACGGTTATCTCCTGACGAAATAGGTGAATCCAGATTTACTATTCTAGGAACCTCTATGTTGAAAGAATGGGTAAAAAAGGAAATAGAGAATAAAGGGAGAATAAAAAGATCTGTTCAGATTAGATATGAGATAGAGGTATGTAGTATTGAAGATGATAAAAATAATTGTGATCTTGAAAAAGGCACGTGGAGTTATTATGATGGAGGAGAGATGATTTTGGATATACTTTCTGAGAAGTAATTCCATTTACGACATCGGTAATAAAATATTAAAAATACTTACAGGTTATGGTTTCAAAGGTGGTTTAGTGAACAAAGGATTTTCAATAACCATAGGTAGTGTTTTAACAGCATTGATTTTGTTTGGTTCTTTGTTTTTGATTTCATATTGGTATTCATCTAATTCTATCTCTAATACTCCTACAGCAAAAGCTATTGTTTCTCCAGAAAAGCCATATACTTATGATGTCTCTTCTAAAAGAGAAGAGGTTGAGCAGATAATCAGAAACTCATTGATAGAGGCAATTAAGGAAGTTGAAAGATACGGAGGATATTTATTAGGAGAGGAAAATGATGTTTTTCCTAAAAAAACAGTGGATTTTAGAGGAGGTCTGGTTCCTTATTATAGAGTATGTGGTGAAACAAAATATCCTACTTTAGATGAGATAAAGGAAAAGATAAGATTTCGATTTATACAGATACTTGATGAGAATATGAGGAAATATGTAAAAGGGGATGAGAATTTAGAATATAGTGGAGCAGATTTTGATATCACTATACTAGATGGTAAGATAAGAAGTTTGGGTAATGTGTATGTTAGTTATAAAGGTAACTCAATTCCTTTAGAATATCAAGTTGATATTCCTACGAGATTAAAAGAGATTTATGAATATGTCACTTCTTTTAGTGAAATGATGAGCGAAACTAGGTTATTGGATTACTTATTCTTGAATACTCTTTATATGGCAAAACAAAATTATTTTCCTACATGGGGTACATTAACTAAGTGTGGTGAAAGAATAGAGATTGATAATATAGAGCTCACCAGAAGATTTATGTATCTTTATGATTATTTCTTAACAAATGTTGATCTCTCCTCCGATAGTGCTTTAGTTTCCTCTATTTTAGGTGGAAATTCTCTTGATACTACTATGTATGACAATTACCCTCCTTATTATTTTATCTCTAGTGTTATAGATCCTTCTGGAAATGTGGTAACAACAGATTTGGAGGCTAAATTATCTATACCAGACGATTACTTCTTTATTATGCCTAATGGAATTTCATTAGTAAATGATGAACCTATTTTAAGAGTGGTGGTTCCTATAGTGGATTCTTGCCTTTTGCCGTATAACATAACTTACTCGTTCCCTTTCTCTTATGTGTTGTCTATAAAAGATGATTTATTAGCGAAGGATGCTTACTATAATATTGCAGAATATTCCTCTATAATATCTATGACTCCTAGTAATGAATGTGGATATGAAGATATTCCAGATAATGAAGGTATTTTTATGCCTCTATTGAATGATGAGTCAGAACTATTAAATTCTCTCGAAGAGATTGTGGGAGAGGTTTCAGAAGATGTTGAGGAAGAGGTAGCTTGTAGAGAGGAAAAGGAAATTGTGGTTTCTGTAAAAGATGAGTCAGGAAATCCAGTTTCAGGGGCAAATGTGTTGTTTGGTCCATGTTTTATTGGGGTAACTAATGAATATGGCATGGTTAAAGGCAAGGTGAATGAAGGAGAATTTCTATTAAGGATTGATGCAGGTGAAGGATATGTATTCTATTCTAAATTACACGATACCAGAGAGGAAAGATATATCAGTATTACCCTTCCTCGCACTTATGAAACTTCTGAGATAGATATGGATTATGTTGTTATTAAAGGAAGGATTGTAGACACATGTTCTGGTGATGAGGAGACATGTCCTGAATATGTTCCTAAAAGGAGTATGGTAGATATAGGGTCTTTCTCCCCTTATGTTGCACCTACGGATGTTGTGTTTGAAGTAGAGAAATGTGAAATAGTGGATGAGTATAAATTTAATTTGCCTACTAATGACGCAGTGAGGATTGATGTATCAATGACATACAATTATGATATGGGTCCCAGATATTACCCAGAAGGTCTTATTACTCTTGAAGAAAACGATGAAGAAAGTATAAATGTGCAGGTAGATGAGGATGTAATGGAAGATGTTGTTGAGAAAGAGATGGATGTCGGTTTATATTTTGTGTCATCTATAAGCGAGGAGATATCGGGATCTGAGGAAGGTAATTCTAAAGAGAAAAGATTTATCTTACCTTTCGGAAAACAGAATGTTGATATTTTAATGATAAAAAAACCTGTAGATAATGAAAATATTAATACAGAAGGGAGTAAATCTATTATAATGTTAGGAAAATACTCTTTTTCAAGTAATGATTTCATTTACAGTAATAAGAGGTCTTCGCAGATAGTACCTAAACAACTTAAAAGAGTTATTGTACCAGTTATAGAGGTTTCAGCACCTGAGGAAGAGATTTATACAGATTATCTTTATTCCAAATATTTAGATATAGGGTTCGTTATTTCCACTCTTTATGAAGATTCGAATAAAGCACAAAAGTATTTGGAGGAAGGACTTACACGTGTGATATATGAAGGTTGTAGGATAGATCCTTTAGGAGAAACAAGAGAAGGGGTTAAAATATATCCGATAAATTGGGAAAACAGCAGAGCAGATGAGGTTCTTGCAAGTATTTCACAGGAATGCGGTATAGATCCTGGAGATTATTGTTCATATACTCCTGATGATGATGTTAGTTGTAATAGGGAAGAACTCATTGCTGTGTTAAGAAACGAGGGATGTTATGTAACGGATGCTGTTGTTATATGGAAAGATAATGCTTAACAAGGTTGTTATAATATAGTGGGGTGGTAGTTATAATGAAGAAGGGTTTTTTAAAGACATTTAGCATAGCTATAGTAAATTATTTAATAATATCTCTCATTATTGCATTTCCTTATGTGTTATCAAAGAATATTAGTGTGGTTTACGCTGAAGGTATAGGAAGTGATGAAAATGAAGAGACATACGCTGAAAGAACAGAGATGTCTTTAAAAGGGGAATCATATCCTATTTATGTTATAAGTGAGAAGGGGTTCTATTATCTGGAAAATGTTGAATTTTCTGTAGAGGTGAGAGGAGTAACAGGAGATGTTTCTTCTATGTCTTATGAGATTTCTATTGACGGAGAGAGATATACTAGTAGTTGTTTGATCTCAAGAAGATCTATAGCCTCTACATCCTTTGACTGTACTATACCTTTAATTAAAGGTGTTATGTCACCAGATATTTATGAAAATAGTGTAATTGAAGGTACTGTAAAATTGACTTATTATATTGATGGATTCAAGCGTATAAAATATTTTGATCTCTCTATTCCATTACAAGAACCCACTTTTATTGAGTTAGAATACGATATGGAAAATTTTGATTCTGAAGATTTTATTTTAAACTTTGTAGGATACAATTCTGCTGATAACGAAAGAGGATTTTGCATGTTTAAAGAATTAAACAATCCTGTCTCATTTAAATTGAATGTTACTACTAATTATCCTATTGCTTCTTCATATAGGGTTTCTGTAGATGATGCAACATTTATGGTTTACGGTACAGAAATCTTGGCAGATGCTGATTATTCTTGTAGTGTTGTGGAGGTTTATGATGAGGGAATTATTGAATTTGAATGTGAAGTTGATTCTTTGAATGCTGATTCTGGATGGTTTTTATGCTCGGATGAATCTTTAAGTTCTGGAAGTTTTTCTGAATTAGATGGAAATTTATTGGTGAAAGTTTTTTCAGGAGAGGCAAATTATAAAGAATATGAGGTTTCTGTAGACGGGTATTACTATATAGAAGAAGTGTATGATAAGTTGGAATATGATATGAAAATATATGGGGAATCTCCCGATACTCCTATATCTTTCGATTGTTATAGATATGGAGAAGATAATCCATATTGTATACCTTTAGACGAGAAAGGGGAATACAAACCTATTGATTTTAATATATTTATCTCTGGTTTTGATGGTTCTTATGAGATAATAGAGTATGATGTTGTGATGAATATTGATAATAACTATCTAGGCAACCCCTCTTTGGATTTAGTATTATGTGATATAGAGGATAGAACAGATATGAATTTGCTTTTAAGTTGTGAGGCATATTTGCCATTGATAGAGTATGAAGGATTGGATACTGTATCTATAAGTGTTCTCCTCAGATATTCCGATGGTGAAGAAGAATACTCTGAGATGCTTTCGAAAGAAGGTGTGGTGGATATTAATGTCCGTGATGATGCGGTTCCGTATTTTATGTTTATAGAGTATCCTAATATAAAGGAGGAAGGAAATCCTGAAATTGTTGTATCTACATCTGGAGAAGAATATTTAGGATGTTTAATTGATCCATATAATAATATTTGTTACTTTGGTGAGATTTCTGATGATATTCTGAGGTCTGTATTTGGAAGTTCATTTGAAAATGAGGAATTTAAGTATCCTTTTGAACTTTCAATTAAGGGTTATGTGTTCTCCAATATTTTAGATGTTGTCTCTGAAGAGGATGGATTATTTAATATTGAGGTAGAGGTATCTTCTATAGAAGAGAGGGTGTTTAATTATGTGATTACTAAAAACGATTGTGAAATTGATGAGCATCCGAATTTCAAAGGCATATATATGATTAGCTGTTCTATAGATCTATCGACAAGAGAACCTTTTAAGAGTGGTATTCCTTATGATCCAAGAGACCCGCCACAAGTCTCTTACTTTGTTGCATATGCAGACGGAAATAAGAGAGGAGAGATAATATTCTCTGAAATGAGAGATGTTGAAATTGAAAAAGATATTATTGATATTGTTGGAAATATGGATGTTAGTATAGTTGATAGAATATATAATAAAGAATATATGAGTTTGATTCTTTCTCTATCACCTTCAGATGTATTAGATGAAAGTACTATGGTTGAAGGGGACATTGTATATGCTTATGGAGTACCTTCAAAGACACTTCCTGTAAATGATGTCCAGAATCTATATACTTCCTTAGGATTTAAAGGAGTTCCTGTGTGTAAGTTACCTGTTAGATTAACACGGATATTTGCAGAGGGTGTTGGGTGTGATCCTCAAGATTATCAATGTTTATTTAATGAAAGGGATAAGTTCTTTAACCCTCAAGAAAAACCAGAATGTATTTTCCGACAAGGAATAGCGTTAGTGATAAAGATAGATGGTATCTATAATAAGAGTAGTTATGCTCCAAAAACACTTTATTATGCATTTAGAGAAGACAAAGTGTACTCTATGGATGCTACTCCCCGTAGATGTTATGATATACAAAGATATTCTGAGTTTCTCTCCTCTTTAGAGGAGAACAAGACATTCCCCTTACCATTATGTGAGGATTATTATGGTCCTACCTCAGAATCTTCGAAATGTGATTTATATGATTATGGAGAGGAAGGTTCATACATTATGATGTGTGAACTTCCTGAATTAGGTATAACCATGGATTGGGAGGATATACCTCTTTACGGAATGTATTATTATTCTGCAGAAGATCCTTTAATTGTTACTTTGTCTTCAGATGATAATGGTTATTTGAGAAACGGTACGGATATATATACATTTGATTATATAGTTGAGAACACTTACGGTACAATAACTTTTGCACTAAATACATATAATCAATATAAAGACGCTGTTCAGAGAGTTATAGAGGAAATAAATAGAATTTACAATAGACTTATGATAGTCGTGGGTATAATAACTATTTTGGATGTAACCTTTGGTTCAAACATGGCACCTTCATTCCTTGCATATACCACCCCAAGTACTTGTTTAGTTGGTTGCATTTCTTGTGTTACTTCTTTATTTAGTGGAGGTGTAGGGTATGGTGCATGTGTTAAAGAGAGTTATCTTGTTGGTTCTCCATCATGTGGAACATGTGTTCCTTTATTTGATGGGGCTTTTGTTTGTACCACCGCAGGATCTTTATGGATAAACGATTTCTTGAAAGGTCAATTAGATAGAGCATCTAAGGATTATGAGAAATCCATGCTTGCTATACTTAAACTGCAATATCTCCTGAATAATTTAGATATTGAAGTACAAGCAGGAGAGTATGGAACAACTTCGAGAGAATCATCATTTAGACAATTTAAAAAGGATGTTAAAGATATGGCGAATAAATTAAAATATACTTCATATTATGCGAAGATCTTAAATGAAAACATAGGAAGTCCTTGGAAAGACCTTCTTAAGTGGTATTATACTGGTCTATGTGGTTATATTTTAGGGAAGAGTATACTAAGTATTAAAGAAGTAGGTATTGGAGAGGCAGTTCTTTATGGATCTCTAATAGGTGCAGGAACTACTACTGCGATAGAATATGTGTTCACTGGTAGGGTTGAAGGTGAAACAGCACTTAAAGGAGGTATTACTGGTGGTTTAGGTGGTGTAGCGGCTGCTTGGAATCCGGTACTTATGAAAGTGATTACAGGCTATGGTTTAGCATTTGTAGGTGCTAACTTCATAATTGGTTATCTAAGTGGAGGAGCAGAAAGAGAAAGAGCAGCCTTCATGTTAGGATCAACTTTCTTAGCAGCAGGTATTGGTATGGCTATAGCAGGGGCGATACAACTTATGGAAATTGGTGTTAAGAAAGGATATGAGTGGTATTTAAGAAAGAAAGGCGTGTTGGCAGAGAATGAAGAACTTATAAGTGTAGATCCACCAAAAGAAATGGAGATAGTATATAGGACAAATAATAATTTTGAGGAGCCTAAAAGTGAGAGAGTTAAAGTAAAATATGAGATAAAAGGACCCACACAACCAGATGGTCATGTATCTGTGAAAAAAATTATCACCACAGATGGACGAGTATTTGAGTGGCAGTCTACTATAGGATATGTAGAAAGAGATAGGATTGATATATCTAAATTACCTTAAAGTTTGCATCATTATTTTTCTTTTTTAAATCTTTCCTTGTCTTATAATTTTTTATGACCTCAAAACAATACGATATTATTTTCATATCAACAGGAGCATGTTTTAATGAGTTTTTGAGTTTGGTTAAGAACATTCCTTCTTTAAAAGAGAAAAAGATTCTTGTGGTGGAGGATTTTTCTATTGGCGGGAATTGCTTGAATTACAACTGCTTACCAGTGCAATATCTTTATGAAGGAGCAAAACTCATGAGGGGTATAAAGCAAGGTTATTATTATGGTGTTGTTTTTGATGTTGTTAGGTTTGATTATCCTATGCTTAGATCTCAACTTTTATATTACATTGAAGAGCTTAAAGAAAAGATGTTAAATAAAGCAAAATCTTTGGGCATAGAGGTAGTTTATGGAAAACCTAAAGTATATGAAAATTACATAGAGATTAATGGAGAAAAAATTTATTCTGATAATATTATTGTGGCACACAATACTTCTTATTGTTTTTCTCATGATGTTTTAAAAGTAGATAATCATACTTGCTTTTTAGCACAAAGATTTTTAGATTATAAGGGAGATATTAAAAGAGTTGCTGTTTATGGTGATAACTCTTTTTCCTATACTTTAGCAACAATACTTGCAAACCTATCTAATGTTGAAGTGTTTTATATAATAGAAGGAGAATTTTTAGAGGATGTATCTATAAGTAATGAACTAAAAAACTCCTTAAAGCAGAGGTTGATTGAGGAGAGCAAAATAAATATAATAGAAAAATCTAAAGTGAAGGAGTATTGGCATAAAAACAACAAAGCATTTATAGAGATAGAGGATTACGGATTAATAGATTATGTTGATGTGGTTTTTGTTGAAGGAGAAAGATGCTCAAACATAAGAGATATAGTTTCTTTTGACATATCTGCTACAAAAGAAGGTTTAGTAGAGATAGTCAAACACAATAATGTTTATTTCTGTGGAGATATTTTAAGAGATATTTCAGGAACAGAAAAAGAGTTTTGGATAATGGATGAGATAGTTAAAGACATCATCAAAGGAGAGGGAGATTTTGAGATATACAAGAAGAAGGTTAATTTTGTGAGAGGTTTTCCAGGTATAGTGTATAATAAATACAAGGTAGAAGAGAATAACAAAAAAATAATTATAAAGGCAGAAGAGTATCCTCTCTATAAGATTTTTGGTTTAAACCCTATAGATACTATCGTAATTTATGTTGATGCTAAAAACATCATAAAAGGTTATGAGATTGTTTCTCATAATGCAGAGATATTTGCTAACTATTTAAACGTTTTCATAAACCATCAGATACCTTTTGATAAAGAAATTATATTCAATCCTCATTATTTAATGCTTTTGAGGAAATCAGAAATTAGAAACATTTAAATAATTTAACTTCCTATATAGTTTGAGGTGGTTCTGCATGGGCCATAAGATTCTATGGGATCCAGCAAGATTCATAGATGAAAGATCAAAAAAAGATTTTGCAAGAGATGGTTATTGGTTTAGTTTGTGGAGTAGTATAATTTTTGGTTTAACCTTTGTTTTAGTAAGTATGGTATTATCAAGAGCAAGTGCTTACTTTGAAGGTGGTTTAAGAGAATATATTTTAAGTTTTGCTATAGTTTTTGCTATATCTTATGTTGCTCAAGCAATATTGGGCTATTTAACAAAGGAAGTAGTGGGTTTACTTAAAAAAGAGATTTCATTTACAAAAGCATTCGCGAGTGTTTCTTATTCTTTCTTTCTTATAAGTGTTGCTTTTGCTTTGACCTCAATATTTGGAATTTTTCCAGGGATAAATCTAATTGCACCTTTATTAGGAATTGTGTTTTTAGTTAGATCTTATGGAATATACATCAGATTTTTACATGAATACGCAGGATTAAGCATAATTGAGGCTTATATTGCAAGTGTTGTTCTATTTACAACAATAGGTATAGGTTTTGTGATGGGATATAATTTAGTGGGTTTGTTGAATTTAGGAATTAGTGTAGGATAATTATTTACACTAATTTAGGTAGTATAATAGTACCTTCCTTTTTATCACCTAACTCGATATATTTTCCTTCAAGATAATGATATGAAGTTAAACAACATGCAAATGCATCTATTTCATCCTTGGTTAGTTTTCTATTGAATATCCTTTCTGCATATTCTTTCGTTATTTTTAATTCTGATAACGATGCTGTTGCAAAAACCTCTATGACTTTACCATGTTTGGTTATTTTAGGTAGAAGTTTTCTTGCTCTTTCGTAAAGCAATCTCATAGAAGGAATATTTAGATTTAAAGGTCTATATCCCATATTAATTAATTCTTTTTCACATTCTCTAAATGCTCTGTTTAAAGGTAAAGATAAAGGCGCATCTATAGATATTACTTTTGGTTTGAATATGTCTAATATGGAGAGAATGTTATTATCGCTATATGCCGTTTTCATAACAAACCCCTTATCTTTTGTAGAATACAAACATATTGGAGATGGATTAGATTCTTTACCTGACAGATCAATTCCTGCTAACCACATCTTTTAACACCTCTAATTCAGAAACCTTTATTTTCTTTTCCTCTCCACTTTCTAAATTTCTATAAGTAATCTCTCCTTTGCTCAAATCCTTTTCTCCTACTATAAGGAGGTGTTTTATCTTTAATTTATCTGCATGTTTTATCTGATTTGTTAAGTTTTTGCTGTCATAAGTTAAGTATGTTTTTAAATTAAGTTCTTTTAGTTTTTCTCTCATTTCTATGCCTTTTTTCAACATGTTTTTATTAGTATATGCTATGTAGATAAGATCTTTTTCTTCTTCTGATTCCTTAGAAAGATAATCAATTATCCTATCTACTCCAAAAGAAAACCCTACTGAAGGAAGGTGCTGATGTATTATTTTATCAAAAACATTGTCGTATCTTCCACCACTTGCGATACTACCTAATAAAGGAGCATCGACTATAAATGTTTCAAAGACATTACTAGTATAATAACCCAACCCTCTCACGATTTTCATTGAATAATAATAGTTTTTGACATTCATTTCTTTTAAACTTTTATTAAATTCCTCTATTTCTTCATCCTCTAATTTGAAAGCGTCTAAATATTGATTTAAATTGCTAAATTCATTTTTTATATTTTCGTAGATATTGTCTTCTATTTTTATTTCTGATATCTGTTTTAGATCTTCCATGAATGTCTCATAACTTATTTTATCTATCTTATCTATTATTCTTAAACCCTTTTCAATAT
>WAOB01000044.1 GCA_015521505.1 Nanobdellati archaeon
TCTAAATACTTACCAAAATATTTTGATTTAAATAACTTCTCATACACATTTTTATCTGAAGAATAAACTTTTGTTTTTGCAAATTCTAAAACTAATTTCATCTTCTAACACCTTTTTAATCACAAGTACAAATCATTTTTCAGAAGATTATATATCTTCTCATAAACATCTTTAGAATTCGCTAACGAGACTTCTCTAGTCCTACCATATCTTCCAAGATTCTTTATTTTTGCGTTTATAATACCTAATATATCCAGCTCATTGATAATATCTGAGATTCTTCTTTGAGTAATAGGTGTTTTCTTAATTCTATTACATAAAGAAACATATTTATCATACACATCTCCTGTATGTACTTTAAAACCAACGTCTTTTGATAAAAGCAAATCTAAAACAGCAAATAAAGTTAGTTTTTGATGTTGTGCTAATGTTTTAACAACCTCTATAAATCTATCATAATCTATTTTTTTCTGTGCCAAATCCACATGATATTCTTTAACTTTATATTCGTTATTTCTTTCAGCAATTTCTGCAGAAACTCTTAGTAAATCTAATGCTTTCCTTGCATCTCCATTTTCCTGTGCTGCAATCGCTGCACATTTATTGATAACCGAATTTTCAACAACACCTTCATAAAATGCCTTTTTCGATCGATCTTCTAAAATATCTCGTAATTGAATAGCATTATATGGTGAAAAAACTACTTCTTCTTCTGAAAGAGAAGATCTAACCCTGGCATCTAAATATTCAGTAAAATTAAGATTATTAGAAATACCTATTATAGAAACTTTAGTATTGTAGAGATCTTGATTTATACGAGTAAGAGTATATAAAAATCTATCGCCTATTTTATTGACTAAATAATCTATTTCATCTATAACTATTATTAAAACACCATTTAAAGATTCGACCTTATTAAGAAACCTAGAATAAACAACATCTGTAGGTAAACCAGTGAAAGGGATGTGCTCTCCTAATTCATTTGCAATATGAGAGACCAATCTATATTCTGTATCTGCAATTCTTTTCAGCTTAGCATTTACATACACATAATGCACAGATAATTTATTTTCCCTTGCAACAGATAACAACTCATTACAAACATAATCTACAACAAGAGTTTTACCTGTTCCTGTAGGTCCATAGACAAAAACATTAGATGGTCTCTCGTTTTTAAGAGAAACAGACAAAATTTTAGAAATTTCATATAGTTCAGAATCTCTATGTAGAATGTTGTCAGGAATATACGAAATATCTAAAACTCGTTTGTTCTTAAAAATACTTTTCTTATCGATAGCACTCTTAAACACCATGGATATTTTTTGTTGTACTATATTTTGAGTCATAAAGAATACAAATAAAAACATCTTTAAATAAATTTCGATACGAAACGAAAGTAGTAATATTAAGAGACCCTTTAGTTTCGACTGGAAACTATAAGTATTTGCAATAATAGTAAAATATTGTTTACAACATATAAAATATAAAATATAGTTCAAAATATATTTGAATATAGATAACAAAGAGATTTTTAAAAATAAATATAGTGTAAAAGTATATGGAAAAAGATCTCTTATATTATATACAAGAATATCATAAAACACTGTATGAAAAAGCATACAAAGAATATGAAATATCTCGGAAAGCTAGGTCAATAGGATATGATCCTGAATTAGATGTGGAAATTGTATTAACAAAGAATACTGCTGAAAGAGTTACAGGTCTTCTTTCAGTACTATTTCCTGACATCGATCTATCAAAGATAACAAAAGATATTCTCTCTTTAGAACAAAAATATGGGAAAAATGATTTGAGAGTTTCTATGAGTCTATCAGAGAATATTGCTAAAAATCTCTCTGTTGATATCTCTGACATTCGACTAAGAGCAGAGATTGCAATAAGAGCTGGTATTGCTTATTTGACACAAGGAGTTGTTACTGCTCCACTTGAAGGTATATCTGATGTGAAAATAAAGAATAATTATGATGGATCTAAATATCTTGCAATATATTATGCTGGTCCTATAAGAAGTGCAGGAGGTACTGCATCTGCTATGTCTGTTGTTATAGCAGATAGAGTAAAAGATATTCTTGGATTAGATAGATATAAACCAACAGAAGAAGAAATTAATAGATATTTTACAGAAGTGGAGGATTATTATACAAGAGTTTCACCTAAACAATACAGACCAACAAAACAAGAAATCTCTTTAATTATTCAGAACGTTCCAGTGGAAATCACAGGGGAACCTACTGAAAAATTAGAAGTATCTAATTATAAAGATCTAGATAGAGTTGAAACAAATCTCATAAGAGGAGGGATGTGTTTGGTTTTGCTAGATGGATTACCTTTAAAAGCAGAGAAACTATTAAAATTTATTAAAAAGTATGGAAAGAAGTATTCTTTAGAGCATTGGTTATGGTTGGAAGAATTTATTAATTTAAAAAAATCAATCCATGCAAATACAAACCAACAAAATATAAAATATATTCCTTCAACAAAATATCTTGATAAATTGGTTGGGGGAAGGCCTGTTTTGAGCTTTCCAGGATATAAAGGAGGTTTCAGATTAAGATATGGAAGGAGTTTTACTAATGGTTTGGCTTCTTTGAATCTATCTAAAGGTGTTTTTTATTTATTAGATTATTTAGCTATGGGAACTCAAGTAGCTATAGAAGCACCTGGGAAAGCAGCAGTGGTGATGCCTAACGAATTTTTAGAAAATCCTATAG
>WAOB01000045.1 GCA_015521505.1 Nanobdellati archaeon
ATATATATGAGACAAAAAATTAAATATAATAATGAGGAGATTTTCATGACTAATGGAAGGAAAAGAGAAGAAAAGCACCAATAGTAAGAAAGGTAAAAATTCCTAAACCAAGACCCAGGCCTAAAAGAAAATATACGAGGAGAAAGAAATGAAGTATGTTGTGTGTAGGACCTCGTGCGGGTGCTCATTTTTGTTTCTCTTCTATAATTTCTCCTAACAAGAAGACTAACTTTTTATATACTTGAAGGTAGTAGCTCATCTTTCCTTTTATATTATTTATAACACTATCATTGCGATGAACATTCAAGATATAATTATGCACTATTTTGTTTCTACTTCTATTTATCTCGTAAAGAGTAGATAATATATTATTATTGTCTATCAACTTAAACCACGAAAGTATATTCAATACCTGATACATATTCATAGAATTTACGTCTTTTATGTTTTGCTTATTAATTATCTTAAGCCTCAATATCTCCTTACATACTTCTTCGATAACAAAACTTAGTATTAGATAAGATGAAAAAATATCGCCTTCTTTGTATCGTTTATTTATTTCATCACTTATCTCCTTATAATCTTTATAAGGATTATTAATAAGAATTACCTCCTTTTGCGTTTTATCTTTATTTTAGTTCCTGTATATAAAGAATAGGCATAATCTCCTTTAACAATAAAAGGAGCATAAAGCCCTGCCTTTCTGTCATATCGAACAATTATTCTTTTATTTTTATCTAACTTCATGTTATCACACATAGATATTATGTTTAGTGATATATATAAAATTTATTTTTTAAATGATAGTTTTCTTATAGGAATCTTCACATGCTCTTGTTTCCAAATAGAATTTACTATGTCTTTAAAAGATATAATTTTTGAAGTATTTGATTTAACTTTTTGTCAATGATTTTTATATCATTTAATTTATCATCTAGAATATCTAGTATTGTGTTTATAATTTCCATAATAATATCTTTAAACTCTCTATCCAATGATTTCAATTCTTCGTATTTTTCTTTGTTGTTAGTTTCAACATCAAATATGTCAAAGCGACAGTAATCAATCTTCTTACATAATCCAGCGTATGTTTTAAATAATATTACTTTAAATACATTATCTGGTACTTCATCTAAAATTTTATCGCCGAGCCATAATAATTTATTCTTATCTTCAAATAAGTATTGCGGGAATTTATATCTGTCTCTTAGTATGTTGCCGCCCTCTAGAAATTAATTCTGTATCGTATCGTAGATCCTCAAGGAGATCTATTAAATAAGATATTGAATATCTTAACTTAGCCCTATAGCCCTGAACTGATACCATATCTAATATTGATTTAGTAAAATTTATAACTTTTTGTGTGCGGGTGCAGAGCAAATTCTGAAAAAATATAAGATTTTTTAAAATAAAAAATAAGGCGGTGCTGCCACACCGCCTAAAGTTACCAAACAGGTGGATAATATGAGTGTGAAAAATATAAACGAAGGATTAGGAGCTAAATATGTGTCTGAAGCCGTCTTAATTGGTTGTGATAATCATGAGCCACAGGATGCGGCAACATCCTGTGGCTTGTGCCTTAAATCAGCTCACAGGTGAAGCACTATGAAAGCAGGGAACATAAAAATGGATGAAGGGATTTCTAAAGTTGAAGCCGTTTTAACAAGCGATAAACAAACTTCTGAAGTGTCAACAACAAAAAACCAACATCAGCAAAGCAAGGAAAATGGGGCGGGCGTGATTCGAACACGCGACAACCAGATATCTGACAGACGCTCAAAAAGTGTTGCATCCATCAGCCAAGTCTTCAGTCTGGCGCTCTCCCAGGCTGAGCTACCGCCCCTCAACAAAATAAATTTTTGCAAAATAAATTTATAAAGATTATGGTCACTAGCCACCATAATGTTCAAGGAATATGCTTAATATCTTTTCCTATCTGCTTCTCGCTCTATAAGAATAGACCATATTTCATCAGGTATATAAATACTTTTAGCAACAATATAATTTGTAATAATATCATAAGGGTTTTTGAAAATCAGATTTTGAGTTTTCATAACATTATATTTCTTCTGTTCTTTTTTATAAGATAAAATAACATATATAAAATTTTCATTGTCTTCCTCAATAAACCTTACTATTTCTCTATAAGCATCCCCTAAAGAAGGTAAAATTTTTATTTTTCTATCTTCTATATTTCCATCCAGACACTCTTTATAAAAAATCTCACTATCTTTATATACCATATCATAAGAACGTCCAACCAAGATTATCTCTACAGAATCATAATGTAAACTATCCAGAAATTCATCATATAAAATAAAAGCGGATGATATCTTAAGAATATCATCATCAGAGCCGTATATATATCGAGGCTTATTTATAACATTATCAATATACTTGTATAGTATATTCTCCTTCCTTTCTTTATCTATCAAAGTATTTATAACCTTACCTGTATATCTAACACATATCCTTATTTTATTCTTCATTTCTTCTACAACCATAGAATTAAAATATAATTTAGGAAATATTTTTAAATTTACAATTTGCTTTATATATTTAAAGCGGGGTGGAGCAGCTTGGAGTGCTCGTCGGGCTCATAATACCAGATAGGTAGCAGAGGACACAGCAAACACATTACTCTTAAGTATGAGAGACCCGAAGGTCGGTGGTTCAAATCCACCCCCCGCTATTTTCCTACACATTGGATGTCAAGAGAGAGATGAAGAAAAAGGAGTGAATCATAGAATATATGTTCTCTATAGTAGTATCTATAGTATAAATCAACAGCAGAATGAATCTACGGGTTTATCTCATAATCTCTAACACACCATATCAAACCTTACATCGATTCCTTACATATAATCTTTTTAATATTTAATTCCCTCATATCGTTTTATGGTAAAGGAGTATAACATAGCAACAAATGAGAGAAATCTTAGAGTTGTTAAGGAAAAACAAAACATATGGAAACTTAAGAAAGTACCTCCAATGAGGGTTGAGGGAACTATCTATGCCTCTGATAAGATAATGGAAAACATGATTAATGACAGAACATTATGGCAGTTAAGTAATGTTGCATCTTTACAAGGTATCGTTAAGCATGCAATTTTAATGCCTGATGGACATGAAGGATATGGATTTCCTATTGGAGGGGTTGCAGCATTCAACATACAGGAACAAGGAATTATAAGTCCTGGAGGGGTTGGGTTTGATATAAATTGTGGAGTTAGATTATTAAGAACAAACCTATTATTTGAGGACATTAAGGATAAAAGAAATCAACTAATAGAGGAGATATTTAGAAATGTGCCTGCAGGATTGGGAGAGGAAGCAAGAATAAAATTTTCAAAGGAAGAGCTGTTAGACATACTTATAGAAGGGGTGGATTTTGCAATAAAGAATGGTTTTGGATGGAAGCAGGATAAGGAGCACATAGAGGAAAATGGAAGGATGAAGCAAGCAAGTTATGAATACATATCTGATAAAGCAATGGATAGAGGAAGGGTGCAAATAGGCTCCTTAGGTAGTGGAAACCATTTTTTAGAGGTTCAAGTTGTTGATAAGATATTTGATGAGAAAGCTGCAAAAGCAATGGGCATAAACAATGAAGGACAAGTTATGATAATGATACATACTGGAAGTAGAGGGTTTGGACATCAGGTTGCAAGCGATTTCTTAAGAATAATGGAGCATCATGTTGATATCTCTTCTTTACCAGATAGAGAGCTGGTGAGTGTTGAGTTCAACAGCGAGATAGGGCAGCGGTATTATTTAAGTATGAATGCAGCAGCAAACTTTGCTTTCACAAATAGGCAGTTGATAACCCATTGGGTTAGGCAGAGCTTTGAGAACATACTTGATATGAGAGCAAAGGATATGGACATGGAGATTGTTTATGATGTAACCCACAATATGGCAAAGGTTGAAGAACACAAAGTTAATGGGGAAAAACTTAAACTTGTGGTGCATAGGAAAGGTGCAACAAGAAGTTTAGGTAAAGGCAATAAACTTTTGCCTGCGAGCTATAAGAGCATAGGACAACCAGTAATTATACCAGGTAGTATGGGAACAGCAAGTTATGTTTTGCTTGGAAGTGAGAAAGCAGAACAAATTAGTTTTTCCTCTACTGCTCATGGAGCAGGAAGGGTCATGTCAAGGAAAAAAGCAATAAAAACCTTTACTAAAAACCAGATTGAGAAAATGCTTTTAGAAAAAGGAGTGTATGTTAGATCAGATTCTTGGAGAGGAGTAGTAGAGGAAGCACCTCAAGTATATAAAGATATTGATGAAGTTGCCAAAGTAAGTCATGAAGTCGGTATAGGAACTTTGGTTGCTAGACTAGTACCAGTAGGTGTGGTTAAAGGTTAATATTGCTTATAAGTCCCTCAATAGGTATGTGATACAACACAAGCAAAAAACCTAAAAAACCACATCATTCATAAGTTCTTAAAGCAGGAAAAGCAATAATCTCCCTTATAGTTGTTTGATTAGTTAATAAAGCGACCAATCTTTCTATACCTATACCACACCCTCCTGCAGGAGGCATACCATATTCCAATGCTTTCAAAAAGTCCTCATCCAACGGATGAGATTCCTCTTCATTCTTTGTCTTCTTCTTAACCTCTTCCTCAAACCTCTTTCTCTGCTCAATTGGATCATTAAGCTCTGAAAATGCATTTGCTATTTCCATACCTGCAACGAAAAGCTCAAATCTCTCAACAAACCCTTCCTTTTCTCTATGGTCTTTTGCCAAAGGAGTTATTTCCTTAGGAAAATCTAAAACAAAAGTAGGATGAATAAGCTTTTCCTCAACTTCTTCCTCAAATAGCTTAGCAATCAAATAGTTTCTTGATTCTTCTCTCAAAACTATGCTTCTCTTCTCAAGCAGATCTTTAATCTCTTCTGTTTTCATGTTTTTAACATCTATATCAGCATATTTAAGCAAAGCCTCTTCCATAGTTATTTTCTCAAACTTTGAAAAATCAATATCCATATCCTGATACTTAATCATAAGCTTTCCGTGTATTTTCATAATAACATGCTTTATAAGCTCTTCTGTTAAGTTCATCATATCATACAAATCTGCATATGCCTGATAAAACTCAATAGCCATAAACTCTGGATTGTGGGTTGCATCTATACCTTCATTCCTAAAGTTTTTGCCTATCTCGTAAACTTTTTCAAAACCACCTATAAGCAATCTTTTCAAATAAAGCTCTGGAGCAATTCTCAAATAGAAGTTCCTTTCCAATGCATTGTAATATGTTATGAAAGGTTTGGCATAAGCACCTCCATAAACTGGTTGTAATATAGGTGTGTCAATCTCAATATATCCTTTATTTTCCAAAAAGTTCCTTATCTCTTTGATTATTTTGTGTCTTGTCTTCAATATATCCCTTTTCTCGGGATTAAAAATAAAATCTAAATATCTATGCCTATACCTATATTCAGGATCCTGTATGCCATGATATTTCTCTGGTAATGGTCTTATAGCTTTTGCTAAAAGCACAAAATCACTAACGAGAATGCTTTTTTCTCCTGTTTTTGTTAATATGGGTTTTCCTTCTATACCTACAAAATCTCCTCTATTAACATACTTCTTGAATATGTCAAAATTTTTAGTATCATTTTTCCTTACAACAATTTGAATAGAAGATGTTTCATCCTGTATTTTTGCAAAAATAATTTTTCCCAGCTCTCTATAACTAATGATCCTCCCTGCTGTTTTAACTTTCTTACTTTCCTTCCATTTCTCAAAGTTCTTTAAAATCTCCTCTATGCTGTGATTTTTCTCAAACCGATAAGGATATGGCTCAATTCCTTTTTCCCTCAACTCTTCTATCTTTCTTATGTTGTTTTCTATAACATGCTTCTCTCTGCTCATAGATTAAGTTTATAAGTTAATTATTTAAAGGTTTTTTATTCTTGGTGATAAATCCATACCATCAAAAATAACGTTAAAATACATCTATATCCTAACATATTTGATATAACTAGCTTGAGAGAACATACAGAAAAGTAGTATTAGATACCATGTTCGGAAGAATTTGGGCTATAACACCTTATAAAGACGGCGTTGTTTATGGAGGTGATTTTCAAGAAAGAGTAGAGTATCCTCTAAAGTATTGTGATATTAAAAGTGGGGAAAAAGAACATTGGATTTGGTTAACCATTGGATTTGGGCTTTGACAACATATAAGGACAAAATAGCATATGGTGGTTTATTCAGAGAAGATAAATACTACAATGGAGATTATTTGTTGAAGTATTACGATATGGAAACTGGTGAAAAAGGAGTGTTGGATGTTGTGGAAGAAAATCTTTACGGTTCTAAAGACGGGGGTATTATATCACTCTTACCGTATAAAGAAGGGATAGTCTATGTAGGTGTTATTGGTGCTCTTAGAGGATGGCCAAAGTATCCAAAATATATTATGAGATATTATGATCTTAAAACTGGAGAAAGAAAAATATTGAATGTCGTTAATACCGAGATTAGAGCAATAACACCCTATAAAGAAGGGATTGTTTATATGGGAGGTTTTATAGAAAACAAAGGATTCGCTTTAAATTATATTGAAATAAAATAATAGATCTAAGATCTAAATTTAATGATGTTGTGCATGGGTTGTTTAAGGATGAAAAAGAAGGTGGATTGTATATTGATCTTAGTTTTTCAATTTTTTAATATTTATATAAAGTCAATATTCATCAATTAACAATACCTTACTATTGCTCATAATACCTCCAATATTTACAAACCAACTTATAATCACAATATCTGCATAAAGAAGATGGTTTTGGGGGAAATTCTCCTCTCTTTGTTTTTTCAATAACATTCTCAACATGTTTTAAGAAACCACTTATAAAAGACTTGTTGGGGGAAAAACTTAAGATTTTGTTGTGCGAAAGCAACCATATATGCACTTTGTTAACTCTCTCTCCTGTCTCGGTTTCATACAAATAAGCATAAAGAGAAAGTTGTTTTAATGCATTTTCTATGGTTGTTTTTTGATTCTTTATTATTGGTGTAGTCTTGTAATCAATTAATTCTACAAAACCCTCTTTATTTCGTACAACTCTATCTATATATCCAACCAACACCTTATCATTTAAAGCTAAAGAGATTTTTCTCTCTACCTCTATTGTATCATAATCTCTAAACATCTCTGTGTTCTTTCTGACAAATTGTTCAAATATTTCTTTTCCTTTAGCATAATATTCATCTATGTTGTTTTTGAATAGTTCAATTTCTTCCAATAATTTCTCTCTAAGGATTTTATCCAAATGCTCCGCTTTTATTTCTCCTTTAATATGTTTTTCTAATATCTCGTGGATAATATTACCAAACACAAAAAAAGGTTTCTTCTCTTCCCTAAGTTTATTTATGTACTTAAGTTTATATCTGTATGGGCAAAGATCATATAGAGAAACCTGAGAATAACTTATAGTTCCTAATTCCTCATCAGGAAAAGAAATCAAATCACAATAATTCTCAAAAGAGATTCTCTTTTCATTATCCTCTCTAACGATATATACCTCTTCTGCCTTAGATAACAAAAAATCCGGAATTCTTTTCTTTCCAAAATTAACTTCTATTAAAAAAGAAGGTTTAAAAAAATCATAAGGAAATAGTTTATTCTCTAAACGAATTAAATTTGTGTTATTCCTTAAAAAAGAATCCTCAATAAATATCCTTTTATAATAAGAATTAAGTAATAAAATAGGTGAAGAGAATACATTTTTCATCTTATAGAACAGTATGCTCTCATAATCAAGCATAAAATCTAGAATATATGAATCACTAAAATTCAAAATATTAGAAATCTGAAGTAATCTATTGTAGAGAGAGGGCGGTTTATTTTCGTATTTTACTCTGTATTTAAGATGTGCCAAATATAGAATCAAATCCTTGATGTCTTGATTTAAAGGTAAATCTGTAAATTTTTCTAAAAAAACCCGTGATCTTCTTGTAAGTAAAAAAGCATTGTCTTGGGAAGATATATGCTGTACAAAATAAGCGTATTTGTTCTCTACAGCAATAGTTTTCCATTTTTTGTTATCAAACTTTCCATCTAAAGAGATAACAATATCAAACGAAATATCAAAAAATAACGGCTTCTCTCTATATGAAACGGCGAAATCATTTATTTGCTTTATCCACATTCTCTCTTTTGTGTTAAGAAAGTCAATATCATCTACAGCAATAGCACAAAGAGACTTAATATGCTTCTTAGTATTATAAAGATTCTCAAGATATGTATAGTTATCGAAGATATTTTTTTTATTTAATTTTGAATAATAAGTTGTATATAAAGATAAGAACTCGTTAAATACTTCGTTAGACGATTTTATCTCTCTTATCCAGAAAGGAATATTAAAGATAAATATAAAAAACTCGTAAGCATCATCTAAAAAAGAAGTAAAATCTTTATAGTAATTTTTCATACCTTGATGATAAATTAGATAAAGCACATAATCTCTTTCAATATAAGAAAGTAGAGTAACATTCATCAAAGAATAAATTTTTCTTCTGTATTCAATAGAGGTTAAGAACTCAAAGTTCTCTTTCTCAGCAATCTTTTTCAATTTAGTTGTCTTACCACTTCCAGGTTTTCCTTCTACAAGAATCCTCATAAAGTTTTATATAAATATTAATAACCATTATAAAGATTTCGTAAATCATTTCCGTGAATAGATAAGATAAACTAAAGAGCCTATTAGAAGTAGGACAACAATTAAGAAAACAAACAAGAAGATCTTATTTCTCTCTTCTCCCTTGCCTGTCTGATCAATAATCTTTTCTTGCTTTCGCTCTTCAGATCCATCTAGAGAGTAAAATAAAGTAGTTGTTTTAACTGCACTATCTGTTTTATTACCCTTCACCACATAAGAAAACCCATCTTCTTCTGGTTTTATTTCAAATATCGGGTCTTGTTCTATAACGTCTATTATCTGCCCTTTAATCATAATAATTTCACTAACACTAGATGCCACATCCTTAGGAACTACTTCTATAACTCGATCCTTCCTTTCTCTCTGGATTTCCTTCTCAATTTTTGTATAAATCCTTTTATTTCCGTTTTTATCCATGATCTCTATTACTTTTATCTTTATAGTAAGGTCTGTTAAAGCATTTATGTTTATTTCTTCATATCTTAAATTTCTCTTTTGAGTGATTAAAGACTTCACTTCATCAGCTATTCTATTTAATGTTTTTTTAGTATCCTCCTTATCCGCAATGTTTACGACAATCTCTTCTAAAATAGATATATTCAAAATATCATTTAATGTAATTTCATCTTTAACTAAAATATCATATAAATTCTCTTTCTCAATAAAAGAAGTAATAAAAGAACTTATTGTCTCATTTCTTGTGACGGGTTCTGTTTTATTTGTAGTTGGTGATGATATGATCATTCCTATGGGCTCTTCTTCTATCTCTGGAGGAAATAACAAGGAACAATCATTTTTATCTATCGAAAAATTAAGTATCTTTACATTTCCTGAAACAAAAGTATCTTCACCTATCGTTACACATAGATTATCACCACACACATTAAAAGATATCTTCTTAATATTGTTTTCGTTTTCATAACCCTCTATAACTAAATCTTTTTCATATATGTTCTTTATACCCCCATACCAACAGGCAGTAGAATCACAATAAATGTTTGTCCTTCCCCTTTCCTCATTATCAATATATCCAATTATAGAAAAACCGTTAATCTCACATAAAGTATTTATCTTACCTTTATAAACCGCTGGTAAAGAAGGAGTAGAAAGTTGAGAATAACTTGATCCTATGAAGAATAATAAAACAAAAAGAAAAATACTCGCATTTCTCATAACCATTCCTCCATACAAAACGACATCAATTTAAGGAAGAGGTATAGTTATAGGAGCAGTCCTCGTTTGCTCAACCCACACCCAATATGCATCATTTACATAATATGGTATATCTACTTTATAGATTTCTTGACCTGTATTAACATTCCATTCAGCTATTGCTGTACTTGTTGTTTCCTTTATAGGTACTAATATACTGCCTATTTCTGGTATTGCAATATAAATTTCACTACTTAAGTGGTTTATATTTGTTTTTGTTGTTACAATCATGGCTGATCCATCAACACTGCTTAAACTAATATCTGAAGTAGGAATTATACTTACTAAATTCCAGCCCGGATTATATTGTATCGTAGATGTTGAAGTTGAAGAAGCATACCTAATTGGAACAACCACATAACTCCTAGTGCCATAATTAGGTTTTATTGCATAACCATAACCTGCCTTACCAAAAGCAACAGATGCACTTTCCCATCCCTGTGCATCCCCCATATATTGTAAAATAGCTCCTAAACCATCCACATCTATCTCATCTGTTAATGCTTTTTGATATGCCAAATAAGAAGTATCTATATCTCTTATAAACGACAAATATCTCCACCCCTGGTCTGTTGAAGTTGTTGGAGCATATAAAATAAATACTTCTTCCGCAGCATTAGTTATAGTTGGATCACTTCCAGATATAGCATTTCCGGCTAAATCAACTACAGTAACTACCAAATCATCACTTATTAATGGTGTTTGATTAACTTCTACAAATAAAACAACATCTCCGTTTATGTCTCTCTGCAATAAAGAGGGATCTACAATTCCCGTTCCATTAAGTACTCCATAAGAACTACCTGCTGATGTTGAAACATCTATCTGGCCCAAATCTTCATTTGAGTTAATAGTAACTTTAACTACTCTAGGTGAAATGACTGCTGCATCTACACCTATAATTGGAGGAGCAGTATCCACAGTAAAAGTAACACTATCTGTATTTACATTTCCTGCCAAATCATAGATAATAACAGCTACTGTATAGACACCATCTCCTGTATTTAACCCTGTAGAAGAATAATCACAAGTTGAGGATGTTGTAGTGGAAGTTGTTATTGTAGTTTCTATTATTCCGTCATTGTTACAATCCACTTCAACTTGTTGGAAGTTTGATTCGGTATAGCTCCACGAAATCGTAACTGTTTGTGAATTTATATAAGACCCGTCTGTTGGAGAAGTAATGGAGATTGTTGGTGGTGTGTTATCCACATTAATCGTAATTTGAGTAGAATTTTGTGCATTATCTAAATTGTCTCTTGCCTCTGCGACCAACAAATAGGATCCGTCAGTTAAAGTTGACGTGTTTATTGCCATGCTCCAACCATCAGTTCCATCTACATCCACACCCAAATAGTTCCACGTATTCCCACCATCTGATGAGATGTAAAATGAAACATTAGACACACCCACTCCCGTACCGTCATCTACAATAGCATCAGCAGATATAACCTCTGCAACATAAGAGCCATCTGCTGGTTGTGTTATGCTTACAGTAGGTGGTGTTCTATCGATTGTAATACTTACACTTGCACTACCAACATTACCTGCGTCATCTGTAGCAGATACTATAACGTTATAAATACCATCTGCTAATAAAGAATAATCACAAGTATAAGGAATGTTTGCATCTGTTAATCCTGTTCCCTCTGCAACACCATCTCCATCACAATCAACATTATATGATAACGCAGTATCTATATCATCTGATGCTGTCCAAAAGATATCAACGAAATCAACATTAAAGGCATCTCCATCTACTGGTTGTGTTATGCTTACAGTAGGTGGTTGGATATCTATTGTTTGTGGGTTCGCATTGTATGTATTTGCAGATGGAAAACTACCAGTACCCAATATCAAATCTCCAGCATTTATTCCTAATTGCACTGTCCTACCGGATGTTGCAGTAGAAGATACAGTAACACAAACATTAAATGTTTTTTGTCCTGTAAATGAATAAGAAGGAGATAAAGATAACGACCAATATCCATTAACGCTATCATAACTTAAAGAACCGACCAAGGTACCAACACTACAATCACCATCTCTTAATTCTAGAGTGATATCATCCCCTGTAGCAGTACCTTGGTTTCTAACTATAATAGAGATTATTTCATCATTTCCATCGTCATATATATTATCTTGGCTCTGGACTATTGCATCAGTAGTTGAATCCCAACCAGTAGTGGTAGTATCATCATAGAAGTAAACATCAGACCAAGGATTGGTTGCTGTTAAAGATCCAGTCCCTACAATGGGTGTTATACCTGCCAATACAGCATCTTGAGCAAATATTTTAGTGGTTTCTGAAGATTCGTCAGTATTCAACACCACTACATCTCCACTACTCCACCCACCAGTATTGTCTGCATCATTATAGTATATCCCCAAAGGTGTATTTGTGAAAGGATCTGCAGTTGACCATGAAGGGTTTGTCAAAGTGGAAGGATCTACTCCAAAATATGGTTCCCCAACATCATATCCTCCTACAGTAGTACCATCAGTATCTATAAATATAGAATCAACATTGCTTTCCCAAATACCATCGCCATCACTATCATAATAGTACGGGGTAGCGGGTAGTGTAGTTGACCATGTACTAATGTCTGTTCCACTAGCTGGTTGTGTTGCCGTTGAACCTGCAAAAAACTCATCAAACTCATAAGTATTATCATTATCAGCATCCTGAATTATTGAATCTGATGCGGATTCAAATGACCCGCCCGCAATACCTGAATCATAGAATTTTATATCAGACCACGGATTTGTTGAAGATAGTGTAGTTCCTAGAGTAGGGGCAGTTCCTGCTAATATAGTGTCTGTTGTAGGTGTTATTGTAAATGTAAATCCTTGAAATACATCCCCAATAGAATAATATCCTGAAGGATTATCGGTTGAGGTAAAAGAACTTACAGCATAAACATTACTTACAGACATCAACACCACTCCTAAAAAGAGAACCACCACACCTACCAAAAAGTCTTTGTAATATACCATGTATCCCCACCCCTACATAATAGACAACAACATTAAAGATAATGAGAGATAATTTTAAAAGTTTATCTAAATTAGTTTAGGTTAATTTTAAAAAATTAATGAGTAGAAATGTGGAGGTTTGGGGTTAAAAGTTTTATATAAATTAATAAATTATATAAAAATTATGCAGGATGGTTTTTTCCGAGAAGAAAGTAAAGAATCAAAATGGGATTTAATCATTGATTTTGTTCTGTTTCTTACAATTCTTATAATGACATTAATAATATTAAAACCGTTCTTAACGGCCCTTGTTTTTGCTGTTTTAACCGCTTACGCTTTAAAGCCATTAGTTGATTTAATAAATAAAATAGTTAGGATCTATAGATTATCATTGTTTGTTGCATTACTTATACTTATAATCCCTACGGGTGCGTTTATTTACTATGCCGCAGAAGGTACGGCACCAATAATACAAAAAACAAACGAAATAATCATAAGTTTCAACGAAGTTTTAGAAAAAATCTCATTAAAAGCATCTGAATACCCTATACTAAATGCTCTAAACATACCGGAATATATCAAAAACACACAATCCATCATCCTCGAATTCTCTTCAAGTATTAAAGCATCACTAATTTCATCATTTCAAAATATTCCTGGTATTGTCATCAGTGTTGCAATATACTTATTAGCAACATATTATTTCATTGTAGAGAGTGAAGCGCTAAATAAACACTATGAAAATCTCCTTTCAAGTTTAAGTAAAAGAAGACAAATAATGTTTAACTCCTTATTTAAAGGATTAAAAAATGCTTTAGATGTTCTTGTAGTCTCTTACATAACCTTAACAATCATAGTAACGGTTCTTGCATATATTATATATTTCGCATTCTCTGTTCCCTATGCATTATTATGGGCAATCCTTACAGGATTATTTGGCTTATTACCTATATTGGGATCTTGGATGGTATATGGAGGAGTAAGTCTATATATGTACTTAAAAGGTAACGAATTAGCAGCAATAATAATATTGATTTACGGTTTAGTTATTTTAAATCTTTTACCAGAACTTGTTCTAAGACCTGCTTTAAGTTCTTATAAAACAAAAGTCCATCCTCTTGTTATAATTCTCGGATTCTTCGGTGGACCTGCCATTTTTGGATTTTCAGGATTTATCCTTGGACCAATCATAATGGTTGTTAGTGCAACAGTAATAAAAGAATATTATGAACACTATATTTTACAAAAGAAAATAAAAAATAATCATAGAGAAAGCAGGTAATCCTTTACTTTCTCAAAAGCAAGTTTTCTATGTGAAAGTATGCTTTTTATTTTTGGATCTTCTCCAAATGTAACATCATATCCTCGAGGTATAAATATAGGATCATAACCAAATCCTCTGCTGCCTTTTATTTTGTCACTTATAACGCCTCTAACCTCTCCACGAAAAAGTTTAATCTCTAAAGACAACCTATTGAAAACGCCTACACAACAAACCATTCTTGCATCTCTGTTGGTTTTATTTTTCATAATATCCAATATCCCTTCTAAATTTAAAGCATTTAAAAATGGTTTACTATAAATACCTGGAAATTCATAAGATCTACTAAAAGTATCTATCACTATACCAGAGTCCTCAACAACAATAATGTTCTCTTCATATAATTCAATTACTTGGGATAGTTTATGAAACACGACATCTTCAAAGCTCCTTCCTTGGATCTCTATAAAAGGAAAAGATTTTGAAACTACCCTAAACCCTTGAAGAATTTCTTTAACCTCTTTTACTTTATCCTCATTGGAAGTGATAAAAATAATCTCTTTATCCTTCATGGATTAGCTCCACCTCTCTACTTGAAACAACCTCCCCACTGATGAAATCTATTGAAATCTGTATGATGGAATAAAAAGAAGACAGCATATTAATATTCCATGTGTGATTTATTACATCCAAAACCAAAAAGAGACCATTAATTTTCTTATTATAATAACTCTCCATAAAATGTCTATGTGCTATTCTCATCGCTTCCTCTTCATTAACTCTTAATGATTCCACATCTACATGAACATTCTTAAATTTATCATCTAAAAGTTCGGATTCATAAATTTCATATTCTCCTTCTGGAGAAACATCAATCTTATATGCCTTATCTTTTTTCTTATCAAAAAAGATCAATTCCCACCTGTCCAATTCCTCTTTTTCATTGTAAAAAGCCACTGCACTTATTAAAGAAGAATCTTTTAATAAATCGTAGATTTCATCATCGCTTCTCAAATCGCTTAAAATATCTTTAAGATACATTTCAAAACACCTCATAAATATGAAACCTCATAAGTCATTTTCTCCTTTTTTCTTGTTTTTATCTTCTTATAGGCATCTAAAAAATCTTTCATCTTAACCTTTGATCTGTTATTTCTCAAAGCAAAATATCCTGCTTCAACAACTAAATGCTTCAATTCAGCCCCAACCATGCCTTTTGTTAATCTTGCTATCTCCTCCAAATCAACATCCTTTGATAATGGCATTCTTTTTGTATGGATTTTCAATATCTCCAATCTGCCATTATAGTTTGGTTTATCAATATGAATTATCCTATCCAATCTTCCCGGTCTAGTAATCGCAGGATCCAATATATCCAATCTATTTGTTGCAGCGATTATCTTAACATTACTTAAAGGTTTAAATCCGTCAATCTCTGCAAGTAGTTGCATAAATGTTCTCTGAACTTCTCTTTCCCCGCTCGTACCTAATTCTATCCTTTTAGCAGCAATTGCATCAATTTCATCGATAAATACAATGCTTGGTGCTTTTTCTCTCGCTAACTCAAAAATACTTTTAACGAACTTACTTCCCTCTCCAATATATTTCTGCACAAGTTCTGATGCTACAACCTCTATAAAGGTTGCATTACTATGATGAGCAACTGCCTTTGCTATTAATGTTTTACCTGTTCCAGGAGGTCCATACAATAAAATACCTTTTGGAGGTTCTATACCCAACCTTTCAAATTTTTCCGGATGTGTTAAAGGAAGTTCTATTACTTCTCTAACTTCCCTTATTTGCTCCTCTAACCCCCCAATGTCGTCCCATGTTATTTTAGGTCTCTCTACTACAACAAACCCAGAAACATCAAAGGACTTTTCCTTACCCAGAACTCTAATAACAGAAAGAGATTTCTGATCAAGCAACACTTTATCATCAACTTTAAGTTTGCCTTTTAATTCTTCAATAACATCAACATAAAACTTACCAGTATTAATTTGAACGATAACATTTTCGTCACCAACAATCTCAACCACATTACCAACAATTAATGGCGGTCTTTTGAATTTCTCAAGTTCTCTTCTTAAATGTGCTATAGTCTCTTTTAACAACTCGTTTTCTTCCTCTAATGTCATTGGTTTAGAATAATACTCTATCTTCTCGTAATTTATGTTGTCATATCCCATTAAGAACACCTATAACGATCATTAAGATTAGTAAGATTTAAATTAATTTAAAAATTTTCGTAATTTATGGAGAGAGTCGTTTCCTTAGCACCTTCAATAACTGAGATTTTTATAAGTTTAGGTATAGAAGAAAAACTCGTTGGAATAACTAATTTCTGTCCTCAAAATGAAAAAATGAAAGTAAAGAAGATAGGTAACTGGATTAATGGAATATCATGGGAGGAAATAATAAAGTTAAATCCTGACACAATTATTGCACACCTCTATTATACAGAAGAAATGAAAGAATTCTGTAAAAATAACGGTATAGATCTTATATTTTATGATGCACATACACTAAAAGACATATTTAATACGATAAGAGATATTGGAAAGAGAGCCGGTATAAATGAAGAAGCAAATAAACAAATTAAAGAGATGGAAAATAGGATTGAGAACGTAAGAGAGGAGATGAAAGACATTAGTAAGAAACCTAAAGTATATTGTGAGGAATTCCCAGAACCTCCGTTTTGTTCAGGAAATTGGGTATCTGAAATAATTGAGATTTGTAATGGCATATCTTATGTCCAACCTGGAAAAAGAAGTTTTGAAGTGAGTTATGAGGAAATAAATGAATGGGATCCCGACATTGTAATACTGCACTGGTGTGGATATGGGAATAATGAAAATCAAAGAGAAATATTCATGAGAAGGCATCCTTGGAATGAGTTAAGGGCATCAAGAGAAGGAAATGTGTTTGTTATAGATGATTCTCTATTAAATAGACCCTCTCCCTCTATCCTACAAGGATTAATTAAAGTAAAAGAAATTATCAAACAATGGTCAGAAAATAATATAAAATAAAAGGAAGTAAAGAATATCTATGGTATCTATAATATCACAGTTAGGAGCAGAGAAGATTTTAAAAAAAGCAGGAGCAAAAAGAGTGTCTGATAAAGCAGCACAAGAATTTGCAAAACTTATAGAGCACATAAGTTTAAATTTGGCAAGAGAGATAGTGGATGTATCAGAACATGCGGGCAGATTAACAGTTAAGGAAGAAGATGTCAAGTTCGTTATGAGAAGGAAGATAAATATATAAATATTTTTGGTTTTTCTTTATTTTGCATGGAATGGATTATATTAAGTTTTTTGACGGCAATAACTATTTCAGTTATTGTTGTTATGTCTAAAAAACACATTTATGATCATGAATCTATAGAATACAGCACATCTATAAGGATTTTTACAGCCCTTTTAACGTTGCCTTTCTTGTTTTACTATATAATATATATTAAAAAGACAAGTATATATGAGATAGGAATAATATATATAGCAAGCATAATAAACATGATTGCCTTTTGGCTATTTTTTAAATCTATAAAACACATGGACATACACAAAGTTTCTCCTCTTTTAAATCTGGAAACAATATTTATATTTCTGTTTGCATTATTATTATTTAACGAAACACCAACCGTCTTATCTCTTGTGGGTATTGCTTTGCTTATTACGTCTATATTTTTAATAGAATATAGACAAAAACCAGGATTTAGAAACACAATGAAAAATCTACTAACTAGCAGATATGTCTTGGTTGTTATTATATCTGTAATCTATTACTCATTATTCAAAATCTTATCTAGATATCTACTATATTACCAAAAGATAAATTTCTTTGATTTTTTTATCTTTTTAAACATCTTTAATGCAATAAACGGGATACTTCTAGTTTCATTGGTAGAAACAATCTCTCCATTAACCTTTTTCAGAAAATATTTTGTAAAATCCAAAATTGTCTTCCTTATATCTCTCTTGACTCTATTACAAATATTAACAGAGTATGCCGCCTATGTATTAACTCCTAACGTTGCTTATGTTGCATCCATAAGGATGCTCTATGTTGTATTTGCAATGTATTTAGCAAACATACTTTTGGGAGAAAAATATCCAAACACAATATATTTACTTTCAATAATTGCATTCATAGGTGCTGTTTTTATCATTACAGGATAAAAATTAAGAAGAAAAGAAAATCTTTATTTTACTCGATTTAACAGGACTTTTCTTTGTGGATGCAATATATTTTATACCTCTCGATTCTGCAACCTTTATAAGAGAAGAGGTAAGTTCACCGTCACTCACCACAAGATATGCATTATCAATCTGCTTTAAAGCGTTGCTCAGTTCCTTTACTGGCACTCTACCCAAAAGTTGAAGATTTTCATCAAATATCGCTGCTGCTCTTGTCCCAACAATCTCCTCCAACTGTGAACTCATAAGTTCTTTCACATCTTCAGGTATTTCTTCTTTTCCTTTTTTTCTTGTTCCTTGTGATTTTTTCTCTTTTCCGTTGTCTTTTATCTTCTTTTGCTGCTTCTTTATCTTCGTTTCTTTCTCCTTCTTTTCTTCCTCCAATTGTTCTTCCTTTCTATTAAATGGAATTTTATCTCTCAACGCTTTAAAAATCTCTTTCTTTGTTAATTCCTCAACTTCCTTGCCTTTAGGCGCTCTTGCAACATAATCTATATCAGCCCCCATATCAACAAGTTCTTTTAAGATTAAATCTCCTCCTCTATCTCCATCCAAGAAGACGGTAACCACTCTTTCTTTTGAAATCTCAACCACTTTATCATCTATAGAAGTACCTCCAATGGCTATTGCATTTTTTATACCATGTCTAAGAAGGTTAATTACATCTGCTCTTCCTTCAACAAATATAACCTCTTCTGAAGAAGCAGCATCAGGTCCTGCAGGAAGTCCTTCAAAAGCGGTTATCTCTCCTGCCCTTACTTCTTGTAATATCTGTTCTGATAAAACATTTACATCAGGTACTTTAGATAGTAGCTGACCCAACAAGTCTCTGGCTCTTTCTGTAATGTATTTTCTCTTCACTGTTCTTAAATCTTCCAATGCTTCAACTTTTATTTCAGCATCACAAGGACCGATTCTTTCTATAGTCTCTATAGCAGCACCAATTAATGCAGTTTCAGTACTGCCTAAACTTGAAGGAATTATTATCTCTCCTGTGGTCTTACCATTCTCCACTTTCATATTCTCTACTTCTATTCTACCTATCTTACCTGTCCTTTGCAATTCTCTGAGATCCATATCCGGCCCAAGTAAACCTTCTGTTTGACCAAATAATGCACCAATAACATCTGGTTTCTCCACAACACCATTAGCAAAGAATTTTGCTCTAATAATATATTTAATTGATGTTTGTGCTAATTTTGCCATAAAAACACCTCCTTTAATTCAGTTTCACTGCTTAGCAGAGAAGGAGCAAATTCAACCTGTCATGAGTAATATTAGGTTAATCATGAACTACTCTAACTACTCTGCTAAGCAGTGAGTTAAA
This sequence comes from Nanobdellati archaeon, assembly GCA_015521505.1. Taxonomy (GTDB): domain Archaea; phylum EX4484-52; class EX4484-52; order EX4484-52; family JAADEF01; genus WAOB01. The sequence goes on from WAOB01000045.1 coordinate 19,658, forward strand.
ATTTTCTTTAATAGTATCTATCAATACCATCTTTATAAGGGCTTTTTAACCCCTTAAAATTTTTATATCACATTAATTTTTTTAAAAGTTCTCTTGACTCTGCCATCCTGAGATGGTTGCGTTAAACACACTTCCAACACATCGTGAAAGCGAATAAGTTATTGAAAATATTTTTAATTTTGTTGATAATATCCACAACCCTAATAGTTTACTCAACCCAAGTAGATATAAGAAAACCCTATCACATCTTACAACAAATAGCAATAAGTGAAGATAATCTAAGATCTATAGACTCTAATAAAGATGGAAGAATAGATGCAGGTTTAACAGAAGAAACATTACAAAC
>WAOB01000046.1 GCA_015521505.1 Nanobdellati archaeon
TTGTTTAATTTTTCCGAAAAGTATTGAAGGAAAAAAGGGTCGTCTATTACTTGTTTTATATCTTTCCCGTATAACAAATCGCTTCTTTGGAAGGCAAGTTTAAATAGGAAGTTCTCTTTTAGTCCTAATTTATCAAAAAAAGGATCACTAAAAAGCTCATCCCAATTAATTACTTTTATGGTATTCTCCATAGTCCACAAATATAAATAACCTTTGTACAAGTAACTATCAAAATAATCTCCTACTATTTGGATTGAGAGTATTAAGTCCTCATAATTATGAAAATTCTCTTTACTATTTACCATGGTTGTCCCTTTAATGTTTTTCTTATATGAATTTTCTTAATGAGCTTCTTTTTAAGCCAAGAATTTAGAATTTCTTTTGAAGGTCTATCCTGAACATTTTTAACGTAATCTGCAGGATATCCGTGCCATTCTTTGCGATTTTTGGAAACAAATTTAGAAAAGAAAAGTTCTCTATTGTCATTACTTTTCCCTATGGAACTTTCATAGTTTATAATTGAATATAGTGTTTCATCTCCTTTTTTCCAATTATATTTGACTCCTTTTTTGAAAAGTGTTATTTCATGTTCTAACGAACATGTCCATTGTGATTTTTTAGGGGTATTATTTCGATGCTGTGGATGAAAATAGTAGTTGTAGTTTTTCCCCTCAATTAAAATTTCAAAAGTTTCACCGATTTTGTATTTATATCCCATCTTATATCTTTCCTACTCTGAAATTATTGCTTTTGTTAAAGGCGTTAACAAAGTTTTGTGCATATACGTAGTTTGCCCCTTTAATCATACACTAATCAGCTAACAACAAATAATACCTCAAGGTGGTCAGTAATTTAGAGAGCTGGAATATCCTTGAGATCTAATTCTTTTCTCCCTTTTACAATCTTTTTAGCACTTATGGCATTGCTTTTCCATTTAGGAACTATCGTGGATTGTGTCAATAATTTTGTGTAAGCCATCAGGAGAACCTCCTGGAGAACATCTCCTGAATCTCCTCCCTGGCTTCTAAAAAGCTGTTCACCACCCTGTTAGACCATTTTTCGTTTAGCATTGCTACTCTTAAATAAACAAACTTCTCAACAGAACTAACACAGGGCAATGTTCCTATGACCTTACCCCTCCTCCTTATCTCCTTTATCGTCCTCTCTATCAGGTTCGTTGTATATATCACCCTCTGAATAGACTCAGGATACTTAAGAAACGTAAGGAGCTTATAAAGGTCTTGCTCCCAGGACTTCACAACATTTGGATATTTTGATTCCCACTTCTCCTTAAATTTCTCAAAACCTTTCAAAGCCTCTTCTTCTGTAGAAACCTGGTATATCTTCTTTAAGTCCTTTGCCACCTTCTTCCTGTCCTTAGCTCTCACTTTGTTCAAAGTATTCCTGACCTTGTGAACAACGCACGACTGGAAATCGGCCTTTGGAAAGTATTCCTTTATCCTTTCCTCAAGTCCAGTAATTCCGTCTGCTATGAAAAGGAGAACCTCTCTCACTCCCCGTTCATAAAGTCTTCTTATCATCTCCAGCCAGCTCTCACTCTCAGCTCCCTCAGATGGGTTGACTTCAAAGTCCAGCATCTCCCTGTATTCCTCTTCATCTATCCCTAAAACAACAAGAACAACTTCTTTTTCAACTATGTCTCTTCTAACCGATAGCCACATTCCGTCAAGCATTATTGCTGTATATCTCCTCTTGAGTTTCCGATTCTTCCATTTGCTTATCTCCTCTACCGTTACTTGGGATATTTGGCTAATTGTTGACGGGGAGTACTTAAGCTCAAATATACTCTCAAGAGCCTGAGCTACTGACCTTGCGCTCATTCCTGAAGCAAACATTCCAAGAATTAAATCCTCAAGGTTAATGTCTCTTCTTTTGTACAGCTCTATCAGCCTTGTTCTGAACTTTCCCTCTCTGTCTCTTGGGATTTTCAGGTTTTCAAGTTTTCCAAGGTCGTATCTAAGTTCCTCTCATAAAAGCCGTTCTTTGTTCCTCCGTGTTCTTTGATGAATACTTCCATTTCAGCTGTCATAATGGACTCAAGTGTCTGTTTTACTACTTCTTTAATGAGGTCTGATAGAATCTTTTGTAGGCTCATTTCCGCCTCCTGGGGATTTTGGGGTTATGTGGTTGCTCCCTAGAAGGTTACCCCTTTTCTCAGGATTACACAAAATATCGTACACTACCCTTTTAGGTGAGTTTAAGAATTTTGTTGAAATTGAGCTTTTTTGCTCTCATACCGGAGAGGATAGGCTTTTTTGTTTTCCTTGGCAATTTTCAAACACTTTCCTTTATTATTTGACTGAAGTTAGCTATGTGTGATAAAATAGTAGTATAAAATCAGCCTGAACCTCAACCAGAGTTTAGGAGGAAAAATTGCACAGAACAAACATTAATGTAAACAAAACTTCAATAGAGCAAGATGTTTTAGAAATTAAAAGAGAAATTTCAAAGATAAAACTTTCAGAAGATGATATCTTAGAAATCAAGAAATATATAAAAAGGGTAGAAACAGGTATTGAGAGTGAAGCTTTAACGCATTGGGGAAATCACTGTGACTACACCAGAGGATGGTAACAAAAATCCGAGGAAAGGTAAGACAATAATAATCAAATATCCTCGATGCAATCTTAAATGCAAGTATTGTTATGAATATCAACACGGCATACTTAACAAGCATGTTCCTCCTACATTTACAGATAGTGAAATTGTTTCCATAGTATCAACTATTTCCAAACTTGCTGAAAAAAATCAGCAAGAATACCTTATTCTGCTTCACGGAGGGGAGCCTTTACTAATTGACGACCTTTCCTTCGGAAAAATAGTACAAATAATACAACATAATAATTATCTTAAGCTTGCTATTCAAACTAATTTATACCAATTGTCCGATTATAAAGTTTCAGTTTTAAAAAGTTTATATTCCTTTGGCGAAAGAGGAATAGGAATAAGCTTAGATGGTCCTCCTGAAATTAATGATACAGTAAGAATCACAAAACGGAGAGAGGGTACTACATGCCGAATAGTGAAGAATATTAAAAAGCTAAGAGATGCAGATATTCCCTTTTCCATACTAACTGTAGTATCTCGTGCAAATATTAACTATCCAGAAAAAGTATTTAATTTTATTAACAGTCTTCAACCAGAATTCTGGAGATTAATTCCATGTTTTGATATAGATTATCAAGGCGATCTTAAAGATTATGCTATAAGTCCCGAAGAATACAGTGATTTTCTTTTTGAAATATTTAAACTTTTAATTAAAAAGAAAAAACTTAGCAAGCTCCCTGTAGATCCTATAATCAGTATAACTCTTAGAATTCTTGGGAAACAGACTTTGTTTTGTGAATACTCAGAAGAAAAATGTGAACAATTTTTAACTATTGATGGTAATAAGCAATGTTTTCTTTGTGACGCATGGTATGGAAATCCAATAGTATTTCTAGGAGCATGGTCTATAAATTATGCTTCTCAACTATTACAGCCTCTACCTTACAAGAGAGTAAAAGATATTTTACTTAGAGATTGTCAAAATTGTAGATATAAAGATCTATGTATGGGAGGATGCTTAGCAAGAAGATGGGAATTCAGGTTATATTCTCCTCATTTATATAAGGAATACTGTAAATCAAGAATCAGACTTTCTCTATTAATTAAGGAGTTTTTGAATGCAACAAGTAACATTAGTAGCGATATTAACCAATAGTTGTAATAACCAATGCTCAAACTGCGTTAGAAATCTAAATTTTGAAAACCGAACAAGATCACACTTAACAAATCTTTCTATAACTAACTTTGAACGAGAAATACACAACTTATCTAAAAATTACTTAATTAAACAAGTAATTCTCACAGGTGGTGAGCCACTTCTATTAAACATAGAAAGTTATCTTATTACCCTTATAAAGGCAAATATTAAGAGAATCCACATTCAAACAAATGGAACCCTTATTTATGATACCTTTGATATATTTCTAAGATACAAAAAC
>WAOB01000047.1 GCA_015521505.1 Nanobdellati archaeon
GTAATAATTCTTTCTGAGGTAAACCTATTATCAAAAAGAACTTCATAAACATAATTACCGTCTTTCATATATTTAATTTTTTTCACCAAAACAACTTTATATTTTTTCATCTTTACCTTCAGATGAAATTTTATTGTTCACATTAGACCTTCTACTATGGAGGAGAAGAACTACAAATCATATCTTTACTTGCTTGATTTAATATCTCTAAGCTGGAAACAGATAATTCAAAACCTGACTTCAAATCTTCTAAATTACATCTACAGTCCTCTACAATTTCACCTCCTTCTGGAGGTGTACAATTTAAACTTCCATTTAGTTCTATACAAGAAACAACAACATATTCAGAAGAGTTTCCATTCGAAGGTAATTGGCTTTTATTGTTTTTGTCGCTGAAAACAGTAGTATCCTTCTTAGGAACTTTCACTAAACAAATGGGATTTTTACAATCTTTATCAATAGCTTTTTCTACAGAAGAAAGGTCTAAACTTTCTTTACTCCCATTAACATCTGTATATGAGATGATGTTACCTTCTTGAGTTGTATTCTGAGCTACATACCTTGTTCTTGATAAATCTATATCTAAATTTTGTTCTCCACAATTATATTCTCTTTTGATATAAAACCACCCTTCTCCAATTTTATATTCTCCAAACTCATCTTTTGCAGTAATTTCATTGCCGTCAGAACATACAATATAACTTCCTGTTCTTCCTTGATAATTAAAACATTGTATTGTTAAATTCGAAGAAGTAGGATTTCCGTTTACTACTGTTTGAATACAATTATTTCCATCTTTATCACATACCCACTCATTAACAAGTTCACACCCTGTAGGACAAGAGTCAGTCTTAGAAACACCTAGATTTTCCCTTGCAATAAATATATATGACAGTGATGATGAAGGTATGCCATTGCATCTGCCTAGGTTTTTATATTCAAACTTTGCATTAACAAAATCACTAGAAGGTAAATATTTGGTATCTCCACAAGATGCAGAACCTAAAGTTGTATCTCCTGAACAACTACCACTACCACTTTGGTCTCCATCTCCAGAACGAGATATTTGCTTTATTACTGTACCGTTTATTTCGATATAAACACTTTCATCATCTGGAATACTCCAAGTAGTTTCCCAAGAACCACATAGCTTTACATTGTATGTTTGACCACATCCATTATCTAAAGGAGTTTCATAGCACTTAAACTTATTACCACTTAATTTCTCAACACTTCCATTACAGGGATTTGAATTTCCTAAGAAACAACCTCCATCTGAGTAATAACTTACATCACCATCAGTTACAGTATTTCTAATAACACAATTAGAAATTTGAGGTAAGCCTATTTTTTTTCCTGCTTCATATTCAAGATTAGATACAGGTTCTACTATACTATAAGGAGAATAAGGGTCGTTCCCTTGCTGTGAAGCTATATCTGCGATACTAACACTAGGGGGAATTTGATTTTTATAATATTGTTCTGGATTGCTTTCTCCATAAGAATTAAAATCAGGTTTTGAACAGTCTTTAGGAGCTTGCCCAAACAACTCTAAATTATTACCATTCCACTTAGATTTAGAAATTAAGAAATTACTATCAACATTCATTAAAACTTGGGATATTCCTCCTCCTATCATAGAGAATAGTGGTTGGTCCAGTTGTGTTATTCCACAACTTGCATTTGCACAACTACAACTTCCTACAAGTTTAGTATCGCTGGTAGGTTCTAGAATTATGGATTTGTCATTATTTGCCTTCCAATAGTAAAAATTGCAATTGTTCCAAGTTCCCTTATCACAATTTACTATTCCATTTGTACATACTCCAGAAATGTTTATAGTTGTGTAGGTATAATCAAAATTACCATCTAAATCTCTATCTATTTTTATTATAGCCCTATAATCTCCTCCATCTTGAGAAAAGCTAATAAGAACAGCAATTTGTGAACTTGGACATTCCATAGGTGCGTTGAAGGAGGTAGAATTATCCACTGTCTTAAAATCATTTACTCCTGTTGTAGGTTTATTAACATTCTCGTTTATAGAGTCCTTGCTACCATATGAAGATTTTATGTTTTGATATAAATCATTAGCTCCATAATCTTCTGCAAATGCCAGTGTTAATAAACCTAGAACAAATATAGAAGTAATTACTTTTTTCATAATTACCTCCTAAAATGCACAACAATCTCTTTTCCTATAAACTGCCCAAACCCAAGTATGTAAGTTCACAAAAGGAATATCTTGAGCATATTCCCATAAAAGCCCAGTTCTACCAATAGGTATTCTTTTAGGATAGTAAGTTGGATATATTGGAAATATTCCATATTGACTCTTTCTCATAATAGGCATTGGATATTTTTGACATAAACCATCTTCTCCAACACTTCCCCAAAGTAGTAACTGCCTATGAAGTTTAAATAAAGTCCTTGCTACTAAGTTTGCAGATGCAGAAACATTTGTAGTTCCTCCAGCATTTTCAGTTAAAGGAAAAGCACTTCCCCAACTACCAAAACACCACCATAAAACATCTAAAGGGAATCCTAAAGAAGCAGTTATGCTATCAGCTATACAAGCAAACTGTGCAATTGGATTGGATACTAAAAACACTTCAGGATTTAAAATAGCAGACCAAGTATCATTCTGCCACAATGGGTCTAGTTCAGTTATATATAAATAATCCATACTTCCATCAGCTTGTAAACAAACAAAATCTAAGAACATATTTAACAACTTGAAAACTGGATACTTTATATAATGAGTTTGATAAGTATTCAAAACTTGAGTTTTACTTTTTAAATCAACACTACCTATACTTTCAGTTCCAATTCCAATAGATAAGGGTATTCCTATCCCAAAAGTAGGGCTACAAAGAGGTAAAGCAACAGCTTCTACCAATGAAATTGGTTCCCACAAAGATACTTTTATCCCTGGAACAGGTATTCCAGGAGGTCTTATGCAAATACAGGTAGGTAAACCTCCAACACTAGAATAATCCTCTAACCCTCCAAAAGAAAGAACAGGAACATTTCCAATCCTTATTGGAAATACATTATATAAAGAAGTTAATGTTCTAGTAGCTACTTGTAATGCACTAGTTGCATTTTTTGTTGCTACCTTACATTGACCTGATGTAATAGCTCCTGCTTTAGATAAATTAATTATAACTATACTTATAAGTAAGCTAGTTAATATCTTTTTTGTAAACTTCAACTTTTATCCTCTTTCTATTTAAATCTACATCTACAAAGCTTACCGTATTTTTTAAATTTAACTTCTTTACAAGTTCATCTGTTAAAAGATAAATTCTACTTTTTAAGTTTTCATATACTTTCCTATCTTTTATCTGCTTTATACTACATCCACCAGAAACTAGAAAGTAATTTATTAGTCTTTTTTCTTTTATTAACCTCTTTACTATGAAAACTTCCCTATCATCACAGTCATTGAATATAATCATTGGTGGAGGCTTAACGGAAATATGCTCAAGAGGATTGATTTTTGTTCCTTTCTTGTATAAAATCCCAACTATTTCACCTTTCCTGTCTACTTTCGGTATGTCTTTTTTTAAGGCAACAGTGGGGTTTACATAATAGATATAATTATTTTTTGCTGGAGGAAGAGATGCTCCAAGTATGGAGTAAAATCTCTCCTCCATTTTAGAACTCATTTTCGCAAATTGTTGAATAAACTCATACTTCTTACTTTCTATTTCAGAAAGTAAATCTGGTTCTACTATCTCGTATGTTTTAGCAAAAGTTAAACCTATTATTAAGCCGTTAAGCAAGACTAGCTTTAATAGTGACATTTATAACTGGTCCATTCAAATCTGAAGTTTCAACTCTTATTTCCTGAATTTTTGCCCCTTCTGGTAATGCTCCTTTAGCTTCTTCTGTAGTTTTAGCTACCATCTCTTCTAAAGGGTCATTATCCTCTTTTAACATATTGACTAGTGCTTTAAATCCACCCATTTGTTTCGAAGCAAAAACCCAAATTTCCTTTTCCGTTTTGTGTAGTGTTACTGCCATTTCACTTACCTCCTAAAATTTATTTCAATAATTAATTTAAACAAGTTTAAACTAGTTGTGATAAAATATTGGATATAAATATCTAATTATTTTGGCTTTATCTATAAAACCGAAATATCTACTAT